>JBJFBR010000218.1:0-7400 GCA_051888545.1 Oscillospiraceae bacterium | reverse complement strand
GAGCACTTAATTCCATACTTTGATAAATCAATTTTTGCCATTTTTAACCAGCCTTTCTTTTGCAAAGATAAAAATTTTTTGTACTATGCAGATATCAAAACATAATTCGTTTTTATTCTACATTTACTGTATATAGTATACCACATTTTTATACATTTGTAAATTGTACAGATGATACATTTAAAATGCAACTTTGATATTAATTTGTGCAAAATTTCAGAAGGCAAATAAACTTTTCAATATTTAGACTGTTTATTTCCCTTATTTTGTCCTTGTGAGAAAATTTTATTCCTGTTATTTTGCAAGTTGTTTTATATAATCCTTCAAATCTGCCAGCCGTTCATTTCCGTCCTTGACACCCAGATCATAAACATCCTGCAGCTTATCAGGGTCTTTTTCAATCCTGCTGATTTCTATTGGCTGTGACGGGCGAATTACAAATGCACGTCCGTCTTTTTCCCATTTTTTTCAATTCTTCAACTGAATTATTATAGACAACATGCCTTTGCAAAAGTCTCTTTGCCATTTGAGGCTGATGTCTGAATCCCAGCTTTACAAGCGGTTTCGGCATTGGCTTTTTTCTATAATCCATATCACGGGTTAATATAACTATCAGCTTATCGCAGCCTTGTGACCCAAGCCATTTAAACGGTATACTGTCAGCGATTCCACCGTCAAGATATTTTTTGCCGTTAATGCTCACAGGCTTTGAAACAAAGGGCATTGAACCGGATGCACGAAGGGTATCCATTTGTTCAAACACGCTATGGATCTGCATATATTCAGGCTCACCGGTTTCCAAATTGGTGACAACGGCATAGAACGGTATTCCTGACTTCTTATAGGTTTCATCATCAAAAGGGTCAAGCTCACGAGGAACTTTATTATAGGCATACTCCGTACTGACAATATTTCCTTCGTGAACAAGCGGACGGATTCCCATATAATGTTTATCTCTGTTAAAGCGCTTATTATATCTGATTATACGACCTTTCTGACCGGACAAAAAATTTACTCCGAACAAAGCACCGGCTGAAACTCCCACAATGCTATCCACTGATATACTGTTATCCAGAAACACATCTAATACGCCGGCTGTATACATTCCACGCATAGCGCCGCCTTCCAGAACCAATCCAACCTTCATATAAAACACCTCAATTCACATTAATAATTATAATTATACCACATCAGTTTACAAAAGTCATCATTTCTGAAAAAATGGTGCAACTCAAAATAACGAGTTACACCATATCATTAATAATCAATCTCCGAATGAAATTCCTATTGCCCTTGCTGTTTCTACCATCTGGTCATTCTGCGGAACAAATTTTGTCTTGCCTGCAATATCAGCAAGCGGATTTTCCAATACCTTATTATCAATCATTGCAACAGCATAACCATATTTCTCCATAGCTATAAGCTGTGCAGCTCTTACACCAAACTGTGTTGCAAGTACACGGTCATATGCTGACGGACTTCCGCCCCGGAGCATATGTCCCGGAACACAAACTCTTGTTTCAAGTCCTGTGCTTTCGCCGATCTGTTTACAAATACGATTTGTAGCTGTAACATATCCCTGCTCTGCACGCTTTTTAGCTCTTTCCTTCTTTTTCATCTTAGCTTCGTTAACATCAAATGCACCTTCGGCAACTGCAAGTATTGAAAAGCCCTTACCGCTCTGACTTCTCTTTTCACAAGCTTCGCAAAGCTTATCAATATCATATGGGATTTCAGGAATAACTATCATATCTGCTCCCCCTGCAATTCCCGAATACAATGTAAGCCAGCCTGCTTTATTTCCCATAATTTCAACAAGAAGTATTCTGCCGTGAGAATTTGCTGTAGTATGAAGCCGGTCAATAACCTCTGTGGCAATATCTACAGCTGAATGAAAACCAAAAGTTACGCTTGTTCCCCAGATATCATTATCTATAGTTTTTGGCAGACCAATTACATTAAGTCCCTCAGACGCCAAAAGATTTGCTGTTTTATGTGTGCCGTTTCCGCCCAGAGTCAAAAGACAGTCAAGCTTTTGCTTTTTATAGGTCTCTTTCATCTGCTTGACCTTATCAACATTATCTTCTTCAACAACCTTCATAAGCTTGAATGGTGTTCTTTTTGTACCAAAAATAGTTCCTCCGGTTGTGAGAATACCCGAAAAATCAGACTGTTTCATTTCACGGCACATATTATTGATAAGTCCGTAGTAGCCATCCTGGATACCAACGATTTCAACATCATTGCCGAATTTTTCGTAGCATGCCTTTGCCACTCCACGAATAGTAGCATTAAGTCCCGGACAGTCTCCGCCGCTTGTTAAAATTCCTATTCTTCTTTTCATACAAAGCATCCTTTCATAATAATTTCAACCAATAGCATTATACCAAATTTTAATATTTTTTTCAAGTATTAATATTAATTATTACATAGCATTATTTGTCATAATTAAAAATACAAATCAAATTAATGTTCCGGCAATAATTATTCAACTGGAATAGTTAAATATCCTGTGCTGTTTTCAGCATGGGATATTTTTTTGAAGTCGGATATATAAATCGCCTTAAAGCTTGTATTTTAAATAAAAATATGGTATAATAGTTTTATATTTTGTAATTGGAATGATGTTTATGGATTCTATAGCTTTGGCAAAAAAACGAATTGACGAACTGGTCGATTTGCTCAATTACCACAGCAGACTTTATTATATTGAAAACCGCAATGAAATTTCCGACTATGAATACGATATGCTTCAGCAGGAGCTTAAAGAGCTGGAGGAACAATATCCCGAGTTGATTCGCTCTGATTCGCCTACTCAGCGTGTAGGCGGTGAGGCTGTATCTGATTTTGAAAAAATCAATCATACAGTACAAATGGGTTCAATTCAAGATGTTTTCTCCTTTGAACAAGTAGCACAATTTGTGAATACTGTTCGCCAGGTAGTGGAAAATCCTCAGTTTGTGGTTGAACCGAAAATTGACGGTCTTTCTGTTTCTCTTGAATATCATAACGGGGATTTCGTTATCGGCTCTACCCGCGGAAATGGTTTTGTGGGTGAAAATGTTACTGCAAACCTTAAAACTATCCGCTCAATCCCTATGAAGATTTCAAAGGACTTACCTCTTTTGGAAGTGCGCGGAGAGGTTTATATGCCTCACAAGGTTTTTTCAAATCTTGTTAAAGAGCAGGAAGAAAACGGTGAACAGCCGTTCAAAAATCCAAGAAATGCAGCGTCAGGTTCTCTGAGGCAGAAAAATCCTAAGATTACCGCATCAAGAAAACTTGATATTTTCTGCTTTAACGTTCAGCAAATCCAGGGTGAACAAATCACCTCACACAAACAATCACTGGATTTACTCAAAGAGCTTGGTTTTAAAACTGTTCCCGACTACAAGCTTGTTTCTACATTTGAAGAAATAAAAAAATGCATTGAGGAAATCGGCGAAAAACGCTTTGACCTGCCTTTTGACATTGACGGTGTTGTAATTAAAGTCGATGATCTTAATCAGCGTGAAATTTTAGGTTATACCGCAAAGACGCCGAAATGGTCGGTGGCATATAAATTTCCCCCTGAAGAAAAGCAAACTAAGCTTTTAGATATTGAACTTAATGTGGGGAGAACAGGAGCTGTTACACCGGTTGCAATTTTTGAGCCGATACAGCTTGCAGGCACAAGTGTTTCACGAGCCACTCTGCACAATCAGGATTTTATAAACGAAAAAAATATTACAGTAGGCGATATCATAACCGTGCGCAAAGCGGGAGATATAATTCCGGAAGTTGTCTGCCTTTCAGAAAAGCATGGCGAAGGAGCTTATCAACTCCCAGAAAAATGCCCTGTCTGCGGCACTCAGCTTATCCGTCAGGAAGACGAGGCAGCAATCCGATGCCCCAATGTGGACTGCCCTGCACAGATTTTCAGAAGCATTGTTCACTTTGCGTCAAAGGGAGCTATGAACATCGACGGACTCGGTCCGCAAATCGTGCATACACTTTTGGACAACAAGCTTATACAATCTGTTGCAGATTTATACAAGCTTACAGCTGAACAGCTTCTGGCTCTTGATAATTTCAAAGAAAAATCAGCCGGAAATCTTATGAAAGCTATTGATAACTCAAAATCCAATTCTTTGGACAAACTGATTTTCGGACTTGGTATTTCAGGAATAGGACAAGCCTCTGCAAAGCTTTTATGCGAAAAATTCGGCGACCTTGACAGTATTATGAATGCCACAGCAGAAGAAATCTCCTCTATTGACGGCTTTGGAGATATAATGGCTCAGAATGTTGAAAAGGAACTAAAAGAACCGCATATGCAGACTCTTATCCAAAGATTAAAAGATTATGGCGTAAACACCCATTATGAAAAAATTCAGATAGACAATCGCTTTGAAGGAAAAACCTTTGTGCTTACAGGAACTTTGCCCACATTAAAACGAAGTGAGGCAAAAGCCATTATTGAAAAATACGGCGGAAAGGCCAGCGGTTCAGTTTCAAAGAAAACTGATTATGTTCTTGCAGGAGAAGATGCAGGAAGCAAGCTTACAAAAGCACAAGACCTTGGCATTAAGATAATTTCCGAAGAAGAGTTTTTGAATATGACAAAGTAAACTATATATTGGGAGGAATAAAAATGGATATTGATATTAAACACATTGCAAAGCTTGCACGTCTGAGAATTGAAGACGATCAGCTTGAACAGTTTGAAAATCAAATGCAGGACATTGTAAAAATGGTTGAAAAGCTTCCTGACATTAATGACAAGCTTGAGCTTGACGCTGACAATGCAATGAAGCTCCGTGAAGACAAGGCTGTTACTAACAAATTCACAAGGCAGGAACTTATGGCTAATGCACCGCAAGTCAAGGCAGGCTGTCTTATCGTACCAAAAACTGTTGATTAAGGAGTGTTGAAGTTGGAACTTTTTGAAAAATCAGCGTCTGAATTATCAGAAATGCTAAAGAACAAAGAAATAAGCTCAGCTGAGCTTACTAAATCAGTCTTTGGACGCATTAAAGACGTAGACAAAGATGTAAACGCATATATAACATTGAACGAGAAGGATGCTCTTAAAACTGCTGAGGAAATTGATAATAAGCGTGCCCAGGGTGAAAAGCTTTCAGACCTTGCAGGTATTCCTATGGGTATCAAGGACAATATTTCCACAAAGGGACTTAAAACTACCTGTGCATCCAAAATGCTTGAAAACTATGTACCTCCGTTTAATGCAACAGTTGTAGACAAGCTTAACAATGCTGGAGCAGTTATCACAGGAAAGCTTAACATGGACGAATTTGCTATGGGTTCATCTACAGAAACATCATATTTCGGTGTAACAAAAAACCCATTTGATTTTGAACGTGTACCGGGAGGTTCTTCAGGAGGTTCAGCGGCTGCTGTTGCCGCATGCGAAGCAGTTGTTGCTCTTGGTTCAGACACAGGCGGATCAATCAGAATGCCTGCTTCATACTGCGGAGTTGTAGGATTAAAGCCTACATACAGTTCTGTTTCACGTTACGGTCTTGTCGCTTTTGCATCATCTCTTGATCAGATCGGACCTCTGGGCAGAAGCGTTAAAGACGTTGCAATGGTTCAGTCAGTAATAAACGGACACGATAAAATGGACGCTACATCTGCATACAGAGATACTGTTGACCTTTCCTCCAACCTTAAAGCTGATGTAAAAGGCCTGAAAATAGGTCTTCCAAAACAATATTTCGGCGAAGGTGTTGACGCATCTGAAAAAGATGCCGTAATCGCAGCTGTGAAAGAGCTGGAAAAACAGGGTGCTATTGTAAAGGGAATCGACCTTCCTTCAACCGATTATGCACTTTCAGCATACTACATTATTTCCTCTGCCGAAGCCTCATCTAACCTTGCAAGATTTGACGGTGTAAGATACGGCTACAGAGCAGAAAATTATGACGGACTTGTTGATATGTACGAAAGAACCCGTTCCGAAGGCTTTGGTGATGAAGTTAAAAGACGTATTATGCTTGGAACATTCGTTTTAAGCTCTGGATTTTTTGACGCTTATTACATCAAGGCAAAGAAAACTCAGCATAAGATTGCAATGGAATTTGCCGAAGCTTTCAAGGATATTGATGTTATAGCTGCACCTACCTGCACATCATCAGCTTTCAAGCTGGGCGAAAATTTCGGCGACCCATTGAAAATGTATGCAATGGACATCTGCACCATTACAGTAAACATTGCGGGACTTCCTGCAATTTCAGTTCCATGTGGATATGACAGCAAAAATCTTCCTTTGGGACTTCAGCTTATAGGAAACAAATTCTCCGAACAGACATTGCTCAATACAGCATACGCTTATGAAAACATTGTCGGCGGATTTAAAATTCCTAAGCTTTAATCTGAAAGGAGTAGATTATAATGGTAAAAGGTTATGAAGTTGTTATCGGTCTTGAAACTCACGCTGAGTTAAACACCGAATCAAAAATATACTGCGACTGTAAAAATAAATTCGGAGTTGAAGTTAACTCTGAGGTATGCCCTATCTGTATGGGTATGCCGGGAACATTGCCTACTCTTAACGAAAAGGTTGTAGACTATGCGATTAAAATGGGACACGCATTGAACTGTCACATTAACAGAATATGCAAACAGGACAGAAAAAACTATTTCTATCCTGACCTTCCGAAAGCTTATCAGATTTCTCAGGCTGACGTTCCTCTATGTGAAAACGGTTATGTTGATATTATGGTTGATGATGAACAAAGAAGAATCGGAATCACAAGAATTCACATTGAGGAAGACGCCGGAAAACTTCTCCACAGCGATAAGTTTGAAGGTTCACTGGTTGACCTGAACAGATGCGGAGTTCCTCTTATTGAAATCGTTTCTGAGCCTGATATGAGAAGCTCTGCCGAAGCGAAAGAATATCTGGAAACCCTGAAATCAATTTTACAGTATCTTGACATATGCGACTGCAAAATGCAGGAAGGCTCAATCAGATGTGACGTAAACGTATCAGTTCACAAGCCCGGTGAACCAATGGGTACAAGAACAGAAATGAAGAACATAAACAGCTTTTCAGCAGCTGTAAGAGGAATTGACTATGAAGTAAACCGTCAGATTGAAATTCTTGAAAACGGCGGTACTATCAGCCAGGAAACACGCCGCTGGGACGATATGAAAGGTGAAAACTTCCTTATGCGTTCAAAGGAAGACGCACAGGATTACAGATACTTCCCAGAGCCTGACCTGCTTACCATAGTGGTTGAACAAGAGAGAGTTGACAAGCTCAAGTCAGAAATTCCTGAACTTCCAAACATAAAATACATGAGATATGTCAAGGACTTCAAAATGAACCGCAAGGACGCTTTGTTCATTGCACAGTCAGTTGAGCTTGCAGGATTGTTTGACGCTTGTATGGCTAA
>JBJFBR010000217.1:0-7463 GCA_051888545.1 Oscillospiraceae bacterium | reverse complement strand
TCAACAAAACCGATAGTATCAACAATCTTCATTTTTATTCTCCTTATTTATCAAAATTATTATACAATTAATTATACTATATTTTTATACATATTTCAAGTACTTTTATATCATATTTACTTATAAAAGAAAGCACGCTGAAACTAATCAGCGTGCTGAAACATCTGAAATATTAATTTTGACGACCTTACGGCAATAAAAATTGCATTGTTTGACAAGCAACTATGTTTATTTTTTCACAATAGCCCGTCCCTGTTTGTCGGTGAATTTTCCTGTTGCTATCTTTATCAGGTCAACCAGCCAGCCGATACCGAATACACCGCCTGTAATCATCCAAAGGATACCTGTGCCGATCTTGCCAACATAGAAACGATGTATACCAAGTCCGCCAAGGAAAATCTCCAGCAGCAATGTTACAAGCCAATCCTTTTCTTTTTCTGCACCGGGCATATTTTCTGGTGCCGGTGCAACATAGTCTGCAACAGGCTCATCATTCAGAATCTTTTTAATTGTTTCTGTTACAGTATCAACATATTCGCCTCTCTGCATAGGAAGATCAACTACTCCCTTAACACCCTTGCGGAGTACGCTGTTTTTATCTGTACGGAAGTTCATTCCGCCAACTCCAACGCTGGATTGAGATTCCTTAATTACCGGCTTAATCTTGATTTTGCTGCCATCAACATAGACGCCTATAGCAACGTCTAAAATTTCTTCTTTTTCAAAAGCAATTCGCTTTCCCGGAATACCGCTTTTAATTGAAAAGGGCATCTCAAAAGCCGATGCTCTTGAATTCAGCTTATCGTAAACTTCTTCTAAAGTCCATTCACGTCCCAGCTCAAACTCTCTTGGTGCTGTTGCTTTCGCCATATCTTGTATACTTGCCATAATAATTTCCTCCTTGTTAATACAATTATTATTATATAATATATGCCTGCTATTTACTTTTCTGCAAGGCTGTAAAAGAATTCCTGCAATTCACTTATTGCTGATCCTGCCGAATCTGTGTTATAGCTGCTTCCGTCTGAAAATGAAAGGCAAAATCCATATACTGTCTCGTCCATAACTTGAAATTTCAGCAGCTTTTTAGGCTTTTTGTATGTTTCAATATATGAGATAGTATTATTTCTTTCCAGAATTTCAAACAGCGTATCAATATCTGTACTGCTTACTTGTTTGCTGTAAAACTCCGTTTCCTTTTCAAAATTATCTGTACAGCAATGTGCATCAAACATCCATTGGTTTCCTTCACGAAAAAGCTGGAATGAATAACCGTAATTGTAGTCCATATGACTGCATGACATAGAAATTCTTGTGATTTCTGAGACGCTATGCTGTCCTTTATACTTCGGTTTATTGCCGCATCCGAACAGTCCTGACAGAATCGCAAGCACAGTCACAATTATTACCGCCTTCCCAAAAGCTATAGCCTGCATTCTACACATTAAGTAAATTACCGCACTCCGGGCAGAACTTAGGCGGTTGTTCACCGTAAGAAGGTCTCCATCCGCATCTGCTGCACTGACCGCTGTACTGTGACTCAGGCTTTTTAGCTCCGCAGCCCTGACAGAACTTTCCCGTATTGACCGTGCCGCAGGAACAAGTCCATGAACCTGCTGCTGAGCTTACAGTGCTGCTTACTGAAGAAGTCTGACCATTTGAATAAGACGAATTATAATTTGTCGTCGGTGCAGCGTTTCTTCTCATGAGCGCATTGCTAAGCTCATACATCTGCCGCTCATATTCCCTATATAAATCAGTATACGGACTGTCAGGACGGTTTCCGTCAGACAGTTCCAGATTTATTTCGTTGAACCAGGGTGAGTTTACAATGATTTGCACATTGAATTCATAACTATACTCATAACGGGGCGGATTATAGCTTTCTCTATGTCCATCCTCGGTCTTGCGATATATCTCCTCCCGATTTTCTTTGATGTCGGTATTGCATGCAGTCACCTGTGACAATTCAATAATATCGGGGTTGGCGTCCTGCCAGTTTCTGCTTCCCGTTACTATAAATGTGCCTGCCATCCGGTCAATGTAAACCTTTTTGTGTTCACCAAATGTAATCGTAGGACGAAAGGCGGAAAGCTTATTCTTATTTTCTTCACGGTAAGCAAGCTGTGACCGAATCTCCTCCACTGTTGCATTTTTTCTTCCGCTGAAAAACGGTGAAAGCTTTGACGCACACTCTTTGCACAAATTACCGTCTTCCAGCTTGCGGTTTCCAAGCAGTCCTATTTTTTCTCCGCATATATCGCAGAATTTCTTATCAAAAAGTCCCATAAGTTCTGCTCCTTTCAAAATATAATGCTCAAGTTAACTTATAATATTATCTTTACTTCACTTTGATGCTCTTTGTCGCAAATGCACCGTTATATGTTGTTCCGTTTAAGGTCCTGTATGCTCTGACTGTGAAGTAATAAGTATTACCGCTTGACAAACCTGTTTTTGTAAAGCTTGTAGTCTTATTATTCACAGTTTTAAGCAATTTCCATGAACCGTTCTTTGAAGTTTTATAGTAGATTTTATATCCGCTTGCACCGGTTACCTTGTTCCACTTAACTGTTGCTTTTCTTGAGCCTGCTGTAAGGTTAAAGTTTACTGTTGCAGGATTGGTGGTTGTATAAAGCTGTTTTGAGAAGCAGCCGTAAACTGTCTTAGAACCGCTCTTTTTATATGGTTTGATTGCAAACTTCTGTGATGTTCCCGAAGGCAGTTTTGAAACTGTATAACTCGTTGATGTGATTGTCTTGATTTTTGTCCATTTACCGCTCTTGAGCTGCCATACTTCATAGCCCTGGGCACCTGAAACCTTGCTCCAGGTGAGCTTTATGGAATATGCAGATACTGTTGCTTTTGGTGCAGCCATCTGCAAGATTGATGTTTCTTTCTTATTTGATATTGCTCCGCATCTTGTACACTGCTTTGCCGTATAGCCTTTTTCAAAGTATGTAGATTTCTTGGTAATATTCTTATTGCTGTGACCTAAAGCATCTGTATAATTATTCTTATAATTGTCACCGCATACAGAGCATTTATGTAATGTATAACCCTTTTCAGTACAGGTCGGTTTTACAACTGTATCTGTATAGCTGTGACCTTTTTTAGGAATAGTTTTCTGAGCTGTAAGAATTTTTCCGCATACAGAACACTTTGTGCCGTCGGTTTTTCCTGTTGTTGTACAAGTAGCTGCTGTACCTTTTATAGTTGTGGGTGTATGATCTTCATATATGGGATTAATATAATTATGAGATGTCGCCGGCATTTTAAATGTTGTTGATGATGCAGATGCATTATTGAAATCAACAGCAAATAAATATTTTGCCCCCGGTCCATATGCACCTTTCCAGTTCTTGAAATGCTGACCGCTTGGAGCATTATTTGCTTTAACAGCTACAGTTTCTCCGGGGAAATAATATCCTGCGCCTGTTGCTCCTGTAACATTTGCATACCAAAATTTTGCTGTTATATAAATTGATGTTCCCAGCTCTCCTCTTCTGTACTGAGATGTGCTGAGCTTAACGCCGTTAAAGGTAATTGATTTTACCTGATTGATATCAATATCATCTTCTCCTAAATCATTGTCTATAGGGTGTACGCCTATATTCAAGGTGTAATATGTATTTGCTTCAACAATTTTGCCTGTGGTTATCTTTGCTCCGCTGGAATCCTGCCAATAGGTTACATATTGGCTGAAAATTACTTCCCATTTATAACCGTTGCTGTCTAAACACTTTACACTGAATGCAGCATTAGGTGATTTGATTGTTTCTCCTACAGGCAATCCGTTGGAATCTGTTCCTGTTATTGCAAGATCGATGTTTTTATATTTTGTTGAATCTGCTGATACAGGCATTATGCCTATTATTGTTATGAGCATTGATAATGCCATAATAGTGGATAATAACTTTTTCATATTATACCTCCGTAAATAATACTTTCCCCGCCGTTCTGAGTAATCCACCATTCCAACGGCGGTGATCGGAAAGATGATTTTGTTTTTTATCCGCCTTTTGTCTATCAAAGGTGAAATTATACTCCTTTGTATATATAATTATACTTATTTTTTCAAATTATACATCCCCCATTTGGGGGATATAAACAAAAATTTTTATTATATTCAAAAAAAGCACCCGATTTATCAATCGAGTGCAAATATATGTATATCTTTATAATTTTAAAATCCGTTAACAATAAGTCGTTTGCTCATTACCATAGCCGCAAGCTTTGTCTTGGATGTAAATCCCGTTTTGGAAAGCATACTGCCGATATGCGATTTTACCGTTTCAACAGATACTTTCAATTCTTCAGCCATTTCTTTATAGGTCATTCCCTCTACCAGCAGCCTGAGCACTTTAATTTCCGCTTCGGTAAACTCATAACTTGAGGCATTCCCGATTATAACCTTCGGTGTTTTATCAGGATAAACCGATTCACCGTTCATAGTGCGTTCCACCACCGTCATAAGTTCTACACGGCTGACATCCTTAAACCAGATGCTGTCTGCACCCATTTCTCTTGCACGGTTCAGATAGCTTACATCTAACATTGACGTAACTATAATAACTTTGATGTTCGGGAAACGTTCTTTGATGACTTTTGTTGCTTCAAAACCGCTTTCATCATTTTCAGTACACACATCCATAAGCACCAGATCAACATGTCTTGATGCGCAATAGTTCTCCGCAAGACCGGCTCCGGGAATTGAACCTTCAAGTCTGTAGCCTTCACTCTGCTTTATATAGTTCTCCATTGTTTCACGCATCATACGCTGATCTTCCACAATCAATACATTTATCATAATGTTACCCCCAATCTTATCGGAACAGATACCGAAAGCTCAAACCCAGGTGTACTTTGAATTTTCATTGTACCGCCGTCTTTTTCTATACGGTTACGCAGTGAGGAAAGTCCGCCGCTCTCTGTAATATTGCCCGACGGAGCTTCTCCGTTATTTGTAATAACCGCAGCAGCCATATCATTATCGCAGGTTAAGCTGACATACAGCTCACTTGCTCCTGCATGGCGCACCGCATTAGTCATACATTCCCTTACAGCGGTTATCAGAAGTTCAGCAGCATGGATATTCTGTGAAAATTCTCCGTTTATAACTATTTTAATGTTGATACTGTCAGCGGCGCTCATCAGTCTGGACACAGCATCTTTCTCTTCTAGAATCTCATTGTCATGCTTTAATAAATGAACTGCATTTTTCCAGGCTGTCAGATCCAGTTGCTCAGTTGGTCTGTTCTTCTGCAAAAAACTTCTTGTGGCAATTACACTTCTGCCGATATCGTCATGCACACGAATTTTCATATTGAGGATTTCCTCTTCACGGATCAGCGTAAGAATATTAGCAGAAAGAGAACGCATACGCTGTGCATATTCTTCCAGTCTTTTATTGTCCTTCTCAAGTTCTTTTTGTCTATGATACAGTTCGGTTACATCAGTAGCCGTCACCTGCGTGTATGTATTTCCGTCCTGTGTTGTCACACTTTCCTGCAAAAAGCGCCATGCACTGCCATTTTCCAGCACCACGATGTCTTTATCCCGCTGTTTTGACTCAGTATCACCGCCGTGAAGAATATCCCTGAGTTCGGGCAGGCTCTGCAAATCCCTGCCTGTAAGGGCAAAAACAAGACGGTGCATCTGATGATTGCATAGTGTCACCATTCCATTACTGTCAAAAAAGCAAGCTCCGCTGGGCAGATTATCAAAAGCTTCCTTTATAGCATTTCGTTTAAGCCGTCTCATTTTCCTGCCCTCCCACATATTGGTGAAGAGTAAGCTTCCATTCACCGTCTTCATCCTGCATTACAGTAACCGTTTCAGATGCCAGGTCTGAAAAATCAGCGCCGGAATCTGTATTTATGGTAAGAAAAATATTATCTTTTACTTTACCAACATAAACTGTAAGACTTTTCATACAGTCCAGAGACCGTTCCACAATTTCTTCAAAAAAGTCATACATAGCAATAATATGCACAGCAAGGAAATTTCCGTCATACTCCGAACAAAATCCACATGCCACACCGTATAGTTCCAGATTATCAATGGACTCTCCAAAGGTTAATGCAAGCTCTTTCGATTCAAGGACAGACATTTTATCTGCAAGAAAAACCAAATTACTCCGTCGTTTTAAATAGGAACCAATTACAAGCATTTTTCCAAGAAGCTTGTCTCTTTTTTCATCCGTATCAGTCTCTTCCGCCTGCTCTATCAGTTGGTCTAAAAGACTGATTTGCCTCACTGTGTCCCGCTGTATGATATTGTATAGCCTGTCCTGCTCCTCAATATGTGCTTCACGGGTTTTAACCGCATTTTCTTCTTCCAGAATAGAGTTAGTATCTTCAAGATTTTCCTTTGTTTCATTTAATTGCTCAAGAACATTCAAAAGCGGCGACATATCCTCTGACCATATCACATGGCCGCCGTGAATAGGTGCTCCGGAAAGACGGATGCCGCCGTCCAGCATAACAGGACCTTTCTCTGTCTGACGCAAAAGTTCTCTGTCAACAGATTTTGCCTTTTTTGAAGATAAGAATACATTATATTCATTGTCTGTAATCTGAGCACCTACTGTTGACGCATCAAAAAGTTCCCGATAATGGGTGTTGGACTGAATAAATCTGCACCGAATACAGATTTCAAGAGTTGAGGCATACATCAGGCATATCACCGCCGTCATATCCCCTAAAATATATCTAAGCCACTCCGCCCCTGAATAATATAATACGGAATATATAATCAGAATCACAATGGGAATACACGGCAGCAGAATACGCCTGCGACGACTGGGTATTCTGCATTTTACATACATAATAACAAGAATTATAAGAGCATTTACGGCAATCCAGCCGGCAACAAGATAATACCCCAAAGCATATCCGTTATCACTGTCTGTCCATACAGCCGCATCCTCCGGAAAAGTAAAAACCAGCTGATGCAAATCATTTGTTATAACCAGTAGAAACAAAACTAATGTAGGTATGTAAAGAATAGCTGTCCATTTGGGCAAATGATAGTTCTCAGGCTTGCCTATGGACATAGCCACAAAGACTGCCAAGGCAGGAATAAAAAGCATAGGCAGATAGAACATATACCAAAGATACCGTGTAATATTCGGACATGTTACGGAAGATACAAAATGAAATTTAACAGTCCTGATAACAAACCAAAAGACCATCAGAAAGGCTATAATGGTGAGATAACGGCGTGCCTGAGTCTGTATAATACGATTTCTGAGAGAAAATGCCCATGCCAGATACAGTCCGATATATATAAAAGAACGAATCACCCCTATATCAATGTTAAAGCTGCCGGCAATGCAAGGCAAACGACAAATATATGCAATAAAAATCAGTACTGCAACTATAATAATTGTATAGACATTCTTTTTATTCAGTTTTGTCATGGCAGTTTTCCTCACTTTTCGTTTGGTTAGGGTTGTTTATGGT
>JBJFBR010000216.1:0-7516 GCA_051888545.1 Oscillospiraceae bacterium | reverse complement strand
CAACTATGGCAGCGTTGTTAAATTCTCTGCAAATGGGCTTTAAAACTCTTGCAATACAGAAACGCAGCGGTGAAGTGTGGAAGATACTCGGTGCTGTTAAAACAGAGTTTGAGACTTTTGAAAAGGTACTTAACTCAGCAAAAGACAGAATACGCAAGGTTGATGAAGACCTTGACAAGCTTGTAGGGGTAAGGACACGTCAGATAAATCGAAAGCTCAGAGAAGTTGACAAGCTGGACGCTGACACTACAAAGAAAATGATCGAAACCATTGAAGACTAAAGGAGAATGGAAATGAACAAGCCATGGCAGAACAAACTTATAGACATTGAACCTTATGTTGCAGGTGAACAGCCGAAATCAGATGACATTATAAAGCTTAATGCCAATGAAAATCCATATCCGCCTTCTCCGGCAGTAAAAAAAGCTTTGGAAAACTTTAATTATGAGAACTTGAAAAAGTATCCTTCAATAAATGCTGCAAGACTAAGAGAGGCTTTGGCTGAAAGTCATGGTGTAAAGGCTGAAAATGTTTTTACGGGAAATGGTTCGGATGACGTTCTTGCCACTGCGTTCAGAGCATTTTTTAACTCGGACAAGCCTATTGCATATCCTGATATTACCTATTCATTTTATCCCGTATGGTGTGAGCTGTTAAATATCCCATACAAGACATATGCTGTTGACGAGAATTTCCGCATTAATGTGACCGATTATTACGGTGAAAACGGGGGCGTGGTTATTCCTAACCCCAATGCTCCTACATCAATCGGTGAAGGCAGGGAATTTATTGCTGACCTGCTGGAGCACAACAAGGACTGTATTGTTATCATTGACGAGGCTTATGCCGATTTCGGAAAATTTTCAGCAATACCGCTTATAAACGAATATGATAACCTGGTGGTCACAAGGACATTTTCAAAGTCACACTCTATGGCAGGGATGAGAATTGCCGCAGCCTTTGCAAATTCATATCTTATAAAATATCTTGATGCGGTAAAGGATTCCTACAACTCCTATCCTGTTGACTGCATTGCTATTGAAACAGCCATTGCATCAGTTAAGGATGAACAATATTTCAAGGAAACTACCAATAAAATAATTGCTACGAGAGAACGTACTGCAAAAGCTCTGAAAGAGCTTGGATTTGATGTTGCAGAAAGCAGTACAAACTTTCTCTTTGCCGAGCACAAGGACAAAAAAGCAAAGGATATTTTTGAATATCTTAAAACTCAGAAGATATTTGTAAGATACTTCAACAAAGAACGAATTGACAACCGTCTGAGAATAACTATCGGCACAGACGAGCAAATGGACAAGCTGATCAAAGCATTAAAAGAATATTTATAAAACCAAAGCGTTGGCAAAATTCTGCCAACGCTTTTTTCGACAGATTTTACCGTCCTTTCAGCTATAATGTAATTATACAAATGAAAGGGCTGATTAAATGAAGAAAAACAGTATATGTGTCTTTCTGACTATATGCTTTATTGCTCTTACCTCCTGCAACGGTTTCGGCAGGCAGACAAGCAATGCACAGACTATGAAAATTGACAGGAGTGCTTTAAAGAAACTCAGTCAGAATTCTGACGAAAATGAATACACTCCCATTAATTACGATGAACAAAAAGCTGTATGGATCTCATACATTGATTTGCAGCCTATGATACTTGAAAAAACGGCTGAGGAGTTCGGAGAAAACATTTCAGAGGCCTTTGAAAAGATAAAGGATCTTGGCTGCAATACTGTTTATTGCCATGTCAGAAGCTTTGGTGATGCTTATTATAAATCAAAGCTTTTCCCCTATTCCAAGGAAATTACAGGTAAAATCGGCGGTGATCCGGGATATGATCCTTTGGAAATTATGATTGAAAAAGCACATGCTTCAGACCTTTCCATTCACGCATGGATAAATCCTATGCGGTGTGAAACGGAAGAAAATATCAAAGCTATGGACAACTCCTATGACATAAAAAAGTGGTACAGCGACAAGGTGAAATATGCAGACTACATAGTAAAATCAGAAAGCGACAATCATTACTGGCTGAATCCCGGTGTGCCTGAGATCAGGGATCTGATAGCTGATGGCGTAAAGGAAATTGTGGAAAATTACAATGTTGACGGAATACATATTGACGATTATTTTTATCCAACCACAGACGCAAGCTTTGACGCACAATATTATGTAGAATCAAAAGCAACGGAAAATCTTGACCAATGGAGAACGAACAATATTTCAAAAATGGTGAAAGCAATATATGACAGCACAAAGTCAAAAGATGAGCGGGTGCTTTTCGGTGTATCACCGCAAGGAAATATGGAGAACAACTATAATTTCATGTATGCAGACATTAAGAAGTGGTGCAGTGAAAAAGGATATCTGGACTATATTGTGCCGCAGATTTATTTCGGGTTTGACAACAGCGTCAAGCCTTTTAAGCAAACGGCTGAGGAATGGAGCAAGGCTGTTACAGACAAGTCGGTAAAACTGGTGATTGGTCTTGGGATTTATAAAATCGGCGAAGAAGAGGAGTTTATGAATACCAGAGGTATAATCGGCAAACAAATTGAAAATGCAAAAAAACTGGATAATTACGGAGGTGTGGCATTATACAACTATATAAACTTGTTTGAACCAAGTGAAGAGCTTGCTGAAAGAACAGATGCAGAGCTTAAATACATAAAAAAAGAGCTGAATTAGCAAACAGCTAATTCAGTCTTTAAAATTATTGATTTTATGTTAATCGCTTTTAGCCTCAGAATTTGAAGTCTGTGGTATAGCTGTATAGGAACTTCCAACGGAAAGATAATCAAGAGATTTGCTTTCGTCATTATCCGAATCAACTTCATAAAATGAATTGGTATTGCCGCTGTCAAGAACTGTGCTGTCCTTGTCGGCAGCGGTATCAGCCGAGCTGTCTGCAACGCTGTCAGCATTACTTTCAGGAGCGCTGCTCTCTGCCATGCTGCTTTCCGCAGTACTGCTGTCTGCAGCACTTGACGATACAGCTGCGGATTTTTCTGCAATCAGCACCCATACAATATATCCGTCGGTATTATTTCCTGAATATTCATATTTGTATTCGCTGTTATCATTATTAAGAGGAACGGTGATTTTTGTTTCGCTGCCCTTTTCTGCCGGAACAAAATATACAGCATATTTGCTGCTGTCATCGCAGGTATATTCAAGGGGCTTATCAAAAGAATAATCCTTGATGAATTTAATGTATTCTTCAAGACAGAGCTTTTTGTCAGCCATAATTTTTGCATTTACTTTGCCGACATATCTGAAATAATCATCTCTTGCTGTTACTCCGGTAACAGACGCTTTATCCTTGGTATAACGCTGAATAAAGCCGTATTTATAGCAGTTTTTGCCGAACCAGGTATAATCGTCCTTTGCGGTAAGTGACGGATATGTGCCGTTTTCTTCATCATATACGCTTAGGTCCAGAGCATTGCCGGTCTGATGCTCGTAAAGCTCGTCCGCATTATCTTCTGTTTTTTCAGCATACATTGAATTTACGATAACATTATCAATCTTTGTCTCTTTATTAAAATCAACTATCATATTGTTGAAAGCCTTCAGCATTGTGGGATTGCCTTTAACGTCAGAGCTTGTTGCAAGACAAATCTGCTGATTATCGCTGTTGAAAAGATAGTTATAAACTGATTCAAGATCATCAGGCTTGTCTCCTGCGAAAGGATTATTCTTATCAATTACGGTAAGCAGACCGTTATGAACTGCTGTTTCATTTTTTACGGTTACATACTTAAAGTTATTGAAAAGCTTTGGCTCAGCCAATGAGCTCACATCAGATACAGAGCTTTCGTTCTTTGCAGACTTGTTATCGGATTTTGACTGACAGCCTGAAATAACTCCGACAAGAATTAAAAGCAAAACTGCGAGTACGAAAGCTACGTTTTGATATTTTATGTAATAATGGGTTGCTTTTTGCTGCATTAAATATCACTCTCTTTGGTAAATAACTTGATTTCTGAAGCTTTTAGGTTAAAGCTGTGACTGAAGGCTGTTTAAAATATCAGCCGATGAATAGACCGGAATTGCACCGTCACGAAGAAGTGCAATGTTTCCGTCATAGCTCCCCGAAAAAACATCATGAGGAGCAAGAACATATATATCTTTGCCCTGTTCAAGAGCATGAGATACTGTATTAAGCGTTCCGCTGTGCTTTCCTGCAGATATGACCAATACACCGTCAGAAAGTGCGGAAATAATACGGTTGCGGACTTTAAAGTTTTCGGGTTTTGGTTCTGCGGAAGGAAAATATTCTGAAATCACCGCTCCGCTTTCAGCTATACGTCTTTTAAACGGCATAGTTCCATGAGGGTAATCGTACTGAATTCCGCAGCCAAGAACGGCTATCGTTTGCCCGTCTGCATTTAGTGCGGCATTATGTGCGCAGGTATCAATGCCTTTTGCAAAACCGCTTATTATTGTTATGCCTTTTTCGGCAAGCTGACGGGAAATTATATTTGCTGCATACATGGCATAATCATCAGCCGAACGTGAACCGATTACAGCTATTGAAGGGACATCCGGAATATTCTCCGGTCTGCCGTATGAAAACAGCATAGTCGGCGGGCAGGTAATATCCAGGAGCTTTAAAGGATACCCGAAATCTTCAGGAGTATACACATTTATATTGTGTGCCTTTGCGGCTTTAAGAACATACTCGGCTTTTTGCAGAGAGGTATCATTAAGTCTTTTAAACTCCGCAGGGGTAAATCCGGGATTTTCCCCGCTTTTGACCATTTCATACAGCTTATCAGGAGAAAAACCGGCTCTTAGCAAAGTCCATGTTCTAATACTTTTGAAGACTCCTACCGTAAGCCATGCCCAATAGAGAGGTTCACTCATAATTTATGCACAGTGCCGCAGCACATTTACCTTTCACTATTAATTATTCTACTATAAAATTATAGCATATCTATAAACAAAAATCAATAGAAAATAGTGTATATAATTTATATTAATGGGGAAAAGAAATCTTTATGATAACGTTCTTAAACAGCCCGAAGGTAAAACTATACAAAATTATTACTGCAGATTTGTTAAACATTTTGGTGTAAACCTGAAAAAAACTTGGCTTAACCCATTGATTTTTGAAATTGAATTTGGTATAATGTATGTAAGAATTTATGAATTTTCATAAATGAAAACAATTAAACAACAACGGAGGAGATTAAAATGAAATTATCAAAGATTTTTGCAGGTGCTTCTGCAGCAGTTTTAATGGCAGCAATGGCTATCCCTGCAGCAGCAGGTGACGGTGCACCAATCGGAGTAATTGACAAGTGGGAGTTGGATGGTAAAAAAACACTTGCCTCAAGATATTTAATTGGAGCTGAAGAAAATACACCTTACTTCGAAAAAAATGAGCAGAGTGCATGGGATAAATTATTTACTGCTACAACAGTAAGAATTACTGTTCAGGGTGACTATTTCGGTGAGGACGGCTGGGATGCTTCAGGTTCTATCGTTCTTAACTCTACAATGGACAACTGGGATCAGGTTGACTGGCAGCTTGGAAAAGGTTGCTATAACTTAAACGATGACGGTTCAATTAAGGGTGTAAACGAAGAAAAAAATAAGCATATTGCTAAGATTTATGTTTCTGATAATAAGTATACTATTGAAGCAAATCTCGACAGCTTTGCTCTTCAGGACAATCTTTTCCAGTTTGAAAAGGAAAAAGGCGGAGATTTGTCAGGTGACTTTGCTTCAATAAATGTACAGTCATTTAATGAAGATACAACTAAGGGCTGGAACTTGATTGGTTGTGAACTTCTTGATTCTAACGGAGGAGAAGTATACAAAGAAGGCGAAGTTGCTTTGGGCGATGTTTACTATGCTGACGGCAAGTACAATGACGGCAACAGCAGTAGCACAGCTGATACAAACAGCAACACAACAGATGCTAGCAGCGCTGCTTCAACAACAAGCGGCGACAAGGCAAAGTCTTCAACAACAAGCAGTAGTGGAAGCACTGGCGCAACAAGCGGAACAACTTCTACAACAAGTGCTTCAAAGAGCGGCTCAACAACAGGAAGCAGTTCTTCAAAAGATACATCAGCTAACACAGGTGCTGCATCAGGTCTTGCTCTCGCAGGAATTGCACTTGCAGGTACTGCATTGGTAATTTCTAAGAAGAGAAAGTAATTATTACCATAAAAATTTACGAGAGGATTGTAAAATTACAATCCTCTCTTTTTGTATAAAAACCACAATATTACATATTTGTAATTGTGCAAAAGTAATATTGATAAATAATTTTTGTTGTGTTATAATTATTAAGTAAATCTATTGTTTGTTTAGTAAACAAGTTTATAGGAGGTAATTTACTATGAAAAAAATATGTGCTGCAATCATGGCTTTGACAATGGCTTGCACTGTAATGGCATCATGCGGTAACAAGAAAGATGACAGCTCAAAGGCTGACACAACTACAACCACAGCTGCTGAGTCAACAGCAGAGTCTACTGCAGAATCAACAGCAGAATCAAGTGCTGACAAGAAGGATGAAAGTCTTGCACCCCCAAAGGATATTTCTGAAATGCCTGGTGAACTTAAAAATCAGGAAACAGCTTCTCTGACATTCTCTACGGATATGAATGTGGATGATTTTGTTTCATCAATGAATGCTAATGATTTTAAAGATGATGAATCACATGTTAAGATGTCAATTGTAGAGCTTGAAGGTGTTCCAATGCTCAAGGTTGAAACTCTTGATAAGGACAGAAGAGGAGAAAATTATAAGGTTCCTAAGATTCATTTTGATATGTCAAAACTCTTTAAGGGTAAAGAAGATCAGCTTCCTAAGATCTTCAAGATCAAAGCTGATATCGTAACAAAGGCAGAAGGAACAATTCAAAACGAAGACCACGAAGATTGTAAGGTACCTGCATTTGTCGGCGGTAAATTTGTTACACAGCCTTATATGAAGAATGATGACGGTACAGATAACAATGGCTGGCAGGAACTTCTTGAATTTGGTTGGTCTGAATGGTCAAGCGAATGGGCTTATTATGAACTTGAAATCACTCCTGGTATCAAGGACGATGCTAAGTTTGTTAATACAACAAAGCCTCAGTACCTTGCACTTATGAAATGGTCAATTCCTAACAAGCAGGATCTTTACATTGCTAACCTTACATTCATTGATGAAAACGGCGATGTTATTCCTTGCGATTACAAATAATAATTACATAATTAAAACAGCGGAGATTGAACTCCGCTGTTTTTTTATATGTATATATTTTTTATCTGTGGTTTCCTTGTAAATAGGCAGCCTTCAGAATAGCTATCTGTGATTTTGAATCAGGAATCTCATTGTTCATAACCATTTCCACAGCTTTTGTCAGAGGGATTTTTACAACGTCAACAAATTCTCCTTCATCAAGATGCTGTTCCCCAAATGTAAGACCTTTTGCCATGTAAATATGAATAATCTCGTTATCATAAGCAACTGTTGGATAAAGACAGCCAAGATATT
>JBJFBR010000215.1:0-7532 GCA_051888545.1 Oscillospiraceae bacterium | reverse complement strand
CAACTATGGCAGCGTTGTTAAATTCTCTGCAAATGGGCTTTAAAACTCTTGCAATTCAGAAACGCAGCGGTGAAGTATGGAAGATACTCGGTGCTGTTAAAACAGAGTTTGAAACTTTTGAAAAGGTACTTAACTCAGCAAAAGACAGAATACGCAAGGTTGACGAAGACCTTGACAAGCTTGTGGGGGTAAGGACACGTCAGATAAACCGAAAGCTCAGAGAAGTTGACAAGCTGGACGCTGACACTACAAAGAAAATGATTGAAACCATTGAAGACTAAAGGAGAATGAAAATGAACAAGCCATGGCAGAACAAACTTATAGACATTGAACCTTATGTTGCAGGTGAACAGCCGAAATCAGATGACATTATAAAGCTTAATGCCAATGAAAATCCATATCCGCCTTCTCCGGCAGTAAAAAAAGCTTTGGAAAACTTTAATTATGAGAACTTGAAAAAGTATCCTTCAATAAATGCTGCAAGACTAAGAGAGGCTTTGGCTGAAAGTCATGGTGTAAAGGCTGAAAATGTTTTTACGGGAAATGGTTCGGATGACGTTCTTGCCACTGCGTTCAGAGCATTTTTTAACTCGGACAAGCCTATTGCATATCCTGATATTACCTATTCATTTTATCCCGTATGGTGTGAGCTGTTAAATATCCCATACAAGACATATGCTGTTGACGAGAATTTCCGCATTAATGTGACCGATTATTACGGTGAAAACGGGGGCGTGGTTATTCCTAACCCCAATGCTCCTACATCAATCGGTGAAGGCAGGGAATTTATTGCTGACCTGCTGGAGCACAACAAGGACTGTATTGTTATCATTGACGAGGCTTATGCCGATTTCGGAAAATTTTCAGCAATACCGCTTATAAACGAATATGATAACCTGGTGGTCACAAGGACATTTTCAAAGTCACACTCTATGGCAGGGATGAGAATTGCCGCAGCCTTTGCAAATTCATATCTTATAAAATATCTTGATGCGGTAAAGGATTCCTACAACTCCTATCCTGTTGACTGCATTGCTATTGAAACAGCCATTGCATCAGTTAAGGATGAACAATATTTCAAGGAAACTACCAATAAAATAATTGCTACGAGAGAACGTACTGCAAAAGCTCTGAAAGAGCTTGGATTTGATGTTGCAGAAAGCAGTACAAACTTTCTCTTTGCCGAGCACAAGGACAAAAAAGCAAAGGATATTTTTGAATATCTTAAAACTCAGAAGATATTTGTAAGATACTTCAACAAAGAACGAATTGACAACCGTCTGAGAATAACTATCGGCACAGACGAGCAAATGGACAAGCTGATCAAAGCATTAAAAGAATATTTATAAAACCAAAGCGTTGGCAAAATTCTGCCAACGCTTTTTTCGACAGATTTTACCGTCCTTTCAGCTATAATGTAATTATACAAATGAAAGGGCTGATTAAATGAAGAAAAACAGTATATGTGTCTTTCTGACTATATGCTTTATTGCTCTTACCTCCTGCAACGGTTTCGGCAGGCAGACAAGCAATGCACAGACTATGAAAATTGACAGGAGTGCTTTAAAGAAACTCAGTCAGAATTCTGACGAAAATGAATACACTCCCATTAATTACGATGAACAAAAAGCTGTATGGATCTCATACATTGATTTGCAGCCTATGATACTTGAAAAAACGGCTGAGGAGTTCGGAGAAAACATTTCAGAGGCCTTTGAAAAGATAAAGGATCTTGGCTGCAATACTGTTTATTGCCATGTCAGAAGCTTTGGTGATGCTTATTATAAATCAAAGCTTTTCCCCTATTCCAAGGAAATTACAGGTAAAATCGGCGGTGATCCGGGATATGATCCTTTGGAAATTATGATTGAAAAAGCACATGCTTCAGACCTTTCCATTCACGCATGGATAAATCCTATGCGGTGTGAAACGGAAGAAAATATCAAAGCTATGGACAACTCCTATGACATAAAAAAGTGGTACAGCGACAAGGTGAAATATGCAGACTACATAGTAAAATCAGAAAGCGACAATCATTACTGGCTGAATCCCGGTGTGCCTGAGATCAGGGATCTGATAGCTGATGGCGTAAAGGAAATTGTGGAAAATTACAATGTTGACGGAATACATATTGACGATTATTTTTATCCAACCACAGACGCAAGCTTTGACGCACAATATTATGTAGAATCAAAAGCAACGGAAAATCTTGACCAATGGAGAACGAACAATATTTCAAAAATGGTGAAAGCAATATATGACAGCACAAAGTCAAAAGATGAGCGGGTGCTTTTCGGTGTATCACCGCAAGGAAATATGGAGAACAACTATAATTTCATGTATGCAGACATTAAGAAGTGGTGCAGTGAAAAAGGATATCTGGACTATATTGTGCCGCAGATTTATTTCGGGTTTGACAACAGCGTCAAGCCTTTTAAGCAAACGGCTGAGGAATGGAGCAAGGCTGTTACAGACAAGTCGGTAAAACTGGTGATTGGTCTTGGGATTTATAAAATCGGCGAAGAAGAGGAGTTTATGAATACCAGAGGTATAATCGGCAAACAAATTGAAAATGCAAAAAAACTGGATAATTACGGAGGTGTGGCATTATACAACTATATAAACTTGTTTGAACCAAGTGAAGAGCTTGCTGAAAGAACAGATGCAGAGCTTAAATACATAAAAAAAGAGCTGAATTAGCAAACAGCTAATTCAGTCTTTAAAATTATTGATTTTATGTTAATCGCTTTTAGCCTCAGAATTTGAAGTCTGTGGTATAGCTGTATAGGAACTTCCAACGGAAAGATAATCAAGAGATTTGCTTTCGTCATTATCCGAATCAACTTCATAAAATGAATTGGTATTGCCGCTGTCAAGAACTGTGCTGTCCTTGTCGGCAGCGGTATCAGCCGAGCTGTCTGCAACGCTGTCAGCATTACTTTCAGGAGCGCTGCTCTCTGCCATGCTGCTTTCCGCAGTACTGCTGTCTGCAGCACTTGACGATACAGCTGCGGATTTTTCTGCAATCAGCACCCATACAATATATCCGTCGGTATTATTTCCTGAATATTCATATTTGTATTCGCTGTTATCATTATTAAGAGGAACGGTGATTTTTGTTTCGCTGCCCTTTTCTGCCGGAACAAAATATACAGCATATTTGCTGCTGTCATCGCAGGTATATTCAAGGGGCTTATCAAAAGAATAATCCTTGATGAATTTAATGTATTCTTCAAGACAGAGCTTTTTGTCAGCCATAATTTTTGCATTTACTTTGCCGACATATCTGAAATAATCATCTCTTGCTGTTACTCCGGTAACAGACGCTTTATCCTTGGTATAACGCTGAATAAAGCCGTATTTATAGCAGTTTTTGCCGAACCAGGTATAATCGTCCTTTGCGGTAAGTGACGGATATGTGCCGTTTTCTTCATCATATACGCTTAGGTCCAGAGCATTGCCGGTCTGATGCTCGTAAAGCTCGTCCGCATTATCTTCTGTTTTTTCAGCATACATTGAATTTACGATAACATTATCAATCTTTGTCTCTTTATTAAAATCAACTATCATATTGTTGAAAGCCTTCAGCATTGTGGGATTGCCTTTAACGTCAGAGCTTGTTGCAAGACAAATCTGCTGATTATCGCTGTTGAAAAGATAGTTATAAACTGATTCAAGATCATCAGGCTTGTCTCCTGCGAAAGGATTATTCTTATCAATTACGGTAAGCAGACCGTTATGAACTGCTGTTTCATTTTTTACGGTTACATACTTAAAGTTATTGAAAAGCTTTGGCTCAGCCAATGAGCTCACATCAGATACAGAGCTTTCGTTCTTTGCAGACTTGTTATCGGATTTTGACTGACAGCCTGAAATAACTCCGACAAGAATTAAAAGCAAAACTGCGAGTACGAAAGCTACGTTTTGATATTTTATGTAATAATGGGTTGCTTTTTGCTGCATTAAATATCACTCTCTTTGGTAAATAACTTGATTTCTGAAGCTTTTAGGTTAAAGCTGTGACTGAAGGCTGTTTAAAATATCAGCCGATGAATAGACCGGAATTGCACCGTCACGAAGAAGTGCAATGTTTCCGTCATAGCTCCCCGAAAAAACATCATGAGGAGCAAGAACATATATATCTTTGCCCTGTTCAAGAGCATGAGATACTGTATTAAGCGTTCCGCTGTGCTTCCCTGCGGATATGACCAATACACCGTCAGAAAGTGCGGAAATAATACGGTTGCGAACTTTAAAGTTTTCGGATTTTGGTTCTGCGGAAGGAAAATATTCTGAAATTACCGCTCCGTTTTCAGCTATGCGTCTTTTAAAGGGCATAGTTCCATGAGGGTAATCATACTGAATACCGCAGCCAAGAACAGCTATGGTTTGCCCGTCTGCATTCAGGGCGGCATTATGTGCGCAGGCATCAATTCCCTTTGCAAAACCGCTTATTATTGTTATGCCTTTTTCGGCAAGGTGACGGGAAATTATGTTTGCTGCATACATGGCGTAATCATCAGCCGAACGTGAACCGATTACAGCTATTGAAGGGACTTTTGGAATATTCTCCGGCCTGCCGTATGAAAACAGAATAGTCGGAGGACAGGCAATATCCAGGAGCTTTAAAGGATACCCGAAATCTTCGGGGGTATATACATTTATATTGTGTGCCTTTGCAGTTTCAAGAACATACTCGGCTTTCTGCAGAGAGGTATTGCCAAGTCTTTTAAACTCCGCAGGGGTAAATCCGGGATTTTCACCGCTTTTAACCATTTCATACAGCTTAACGGGAGAAAATCCGGCTCTTAGCAAAGTCCATGTTCTGATGCTTTTGAATACTCCTACCGTAAGCCATGCCCAATAGACAGATTCACTCATAATTTATGCACTGTGCCGCAGCACATTTACCTTTCACAGTTAATTATCCTACTATAGAAAAATTATAACATATTTACAAACAAAAATCAATAGAAAATAGTGTATATAATTTATATTATAGGGAATGAGAAATTCTTGGATTTTCTTTATTCAGACAGCCACAAGGTAAAAGTATACAAAAATGTTATTGCAGATTTGTTAAATATTTTGGGGCAAACCTGAAAAAAACTTGGTTTTACCCATTGATTTTTAAATTTGAATTTGGTATAATGTATGTAAGAATTTATGAAATTTCATAAATGAAAACAATTAACAATAACGGAGGAGATTAAAATGAAAATTTCAAAAATCTTTGCAGGCGTTTCTGCAGCAGCTATTATGGCAGCAATGGCTATTCCTGCAGCAGCAGGTGACGGCGCACCAATCACAGCTTCAGACAGATGGAAATTGGAAGCTAAGGATACCCGTGCAACAGTAACACTCATCGGTGATGAAAAGGATAATCCTATGCTGGGCGAAAATAAGGAAGAAACATGGGATAAGCTTTTCCCGGCTACTACAGCAAGAATCACTGTTCAGGGAGATTACTTCGGTGAAGAAAACTGGGAAGCTTCAGGCTCAATCGTTGTTACCGGTCATATGCTCGGTTGGGGACAGGTTGACTGGTCTCTCGGACCCGGCGGATATCTTAAGGAAGACGGAACTGTAAACGCTGAAAAGAATAAAGATATCAACAAGATTTATGTAGACGGAAATAAATACACAATCGAAGCAAATCTTCAGGGCTTTATAAGTGCTGATAAGACTGACATGGATATTTCCGGTGAAACAGGTCTTTATACAGCTGAAAAACAGTATTCATCAGGACTTACACAGGATTATGCTAACTTTGTAGTACAGAGCTTTAACATGGATTCAACAAAGGGCTGGAGTATTATTGGCTTTGAGTTGGTTGATGATAATGGCAATAAGGTTGTATCTGACGGCGAAGTTACTATGGGCGATGTTTACTATGAAAACGGCAAGTACAATGACGGAAACAGCAGCACAGCCGGTGCAAGCAGCAGCACAACAGATGCTAGCAGCGCTGCTTCAACAACAAGCGGTGACAAGGCATCTGCTTCAACAAACAACAGCACAAAGACAAACACAACAAGCGGAACAACTACTACAACTAGTGCTTCAAAGAGCGGTTCAACAACAGGCAGCAGCTCTTCAAAAGATACATCAGCAAATACAGGTGCTGCATCCGGTCTTGCACTCGCAGGAATCGCACTTGCAGGTACTGCATTGGTAATTTCTAAGAAGAGAAAGTAATTATTAACATAATAACTGTTGAGAGGATTGCAAAATTGCAATCCTCTCTTCTGTGTAAAATCCACAATATTACATATTTGTAATTGTGCAAAAGTAATATTGATAAATAATTTCCCTTGTGTTATAATTAATTATGTAAATCTATTGTTTATTAAATAAACAAGTTTATAGGAGGTAATTTACTATGAAAAAAATATGTGCTGCTATCATGGCTTTGACAATGGCTTGCACTGTAATGGCATCATGCGGCAACAAGAAAGATGACAGCTCAAAGGCTGACACAACTACAACTACAGCTGCTGAGTCAACAGCAGAGTCCACTGCAGAATCAACAGCAGAATCAAGTGCCGGCAAGAAGGACGAAAGCCTTCCACCACCAAAGGATATTTCCGAAATGCCGGGTGAACTTAAAAATCAGGCAACAGCTTCTCTGACATTCTCTAAGGATATGAATCTTGATGATTTTGTAACACCGCTGGAGGCTAATGACTACAAGGATGATGAATCACACATTAAGATGTCTGTAGTAGAATTGGAAGGCGTTCCAATGCTCAAGATCGAAACTCTTGATAAGGACAGAAGAGGAGAAAACTACAAGGTTCCTAAGATTCATTTCGATATGTCAAAACTCTTTAAAGGCAAAGAAGATCAGCTTCCTAAGATCTTCAAGATCAAAGCTGATATCGTAACAAAGGCAGAAGGAACAATTCAAAACGAAGACCACGAAGATTGTAAGGTACCTGCATTTGTCGGCGGTAAATTTGTTACACAGCCTTATATGAAGAATGATGACGGTACAGATAACAACGGCTGGCAGGAACTTCTTGAATTTGGCTGGTCTGAATGGTCAAGCGAATGGGCTTATTATGAGCTTGAAATCACTCCTGGTATCAAGGATGACGCTAAATATGTTAATACAACAAAGCCTCAGTACCTTGCACTTATGAAATGGTCAATTCCTAATAAGCAGGATCTTTACATTGCTAACCTCACATTCCTTGATGAAAACGGCGAAGTTATTCCTTGCGACTACAAATAATAATTACATAAGTAAAACAGCGGAGATTTAAACTCCGCTGTTTTTTTATGTGTATATATTTATTATCTGTGGTTTCCCTGTAAATAGGCAGCCTTTAAAATAGCTATCTGTGATTTTGAATCAGGTATCTCATTGTTCATAACCATTTCCACAGCTTTTGCCAGTGGGATTTTTACAACGTCAACAAACTCTCCTTCATCAAGATGCTGTTCCCCGAAGGTAAGACCTTTTGCCATGTATATATGAATAATCTCGTTATCATAAGCAACTGTTGGATAAAGACAGCCAAGATATT
>JBJFBR010000214.1:3295-7557 GCA_051888545.1 Oscillospiraceae bacterium | reverse complement strand
TTTGGGAACATTGCATAAGTAAGAACATCTTCTTCCTGCTCTGTCCATTCAGCACATTCCTTCTTCATTTGCTCAAGTTCAGGCTCAAGCAAGTCAGCAGGACGGCAAGTAATAGGCTTTTCGTCGCCAAGAATCTTCTTCTGGAATTCAGGGTCAATAGGAACAGGTGTTTTACCATATTCACCCTTAACAAGTCCCTTAAATTCTTTTGTAACGGTCTTGTATCTCTCACCCATAATTACATTGAATACTGCCTGTGTACCAACAATCTGTGATGTTGGAGTAACAAGAGGAGGATATCCGGAATCTTTACGAACCTTAGGAACTTCTTTAAGAACGTCTTCAAGCTGATCAGCCTTTCCAGCCTGCTTTAACTGTGAAAGCAAGTTTGAAAGCATTCCACCAGGTACCTGATACAGAAGTGCATTTGTATTTGTTGCAAGCATTGAAGGGTCAAGAAGTCCGTTGTCAATATACTTTTTGCGCAATGTCATAAAATAATCTCTGATTTCATTGAGCTTTACAAGATCAAGACCTGTGTCATATGGGGTATCCTTGAATGTTGCAACAATAGATTCTGTTGGTGCATGTGATGTTCCGAGGGCAAGAGGTGACATAGCAGTATCAACAGCGTCAACACCTGCCTCTACAGCTTTCATAATGCACATTGATGCAAGACCGGATGTGTAATGTGTATGTAACTGTACAGGAATCTTGACAACTGATTTAATATCCTTAACCAATGAAGCAGCTTCATATGGAGTAAGCAATGCAGCCATATCCTTAATACAAATTGAATCTGCACCAGCTTCTTCAATCTGTTTTGCATAGTTCATATAATACTCGTGAGTAAAAACTTCTCCAAGAGTGTATGAAATTGCTACCTGAGCGTGACCTTTTTCCTTGTTTGCAGCCTTAATAGCTGTTTCAAGGTTTCTGATATCATTAAGTGCATCAAAAATTCTGATTATATCAATACCGTTAGCAATAGACTTCTGAACAAAATATTCAACCAAATCGTCTGCATAATGACGATATCCCAGCATATTCTGTCCTCTGAAAAGCATCTGAAGCTTTGTGTTAGGCATTTCTTTTCTTATTGTACGAAGTCTTTCCCATGGATCTTCATTCAAAAATCTTATGCATGAATCGAATGTTGCGCCGCCCCATACTTCGCAGGAATAAAATCCGATTTTATCCATTTCGGAAAGGATTGGTTTCATTTCATCCATTGACATTCTTGTAGCAATCAAAGATTGATGTGCATCACGAAGAACCGTTTCTGTAATTTTAAGCTTTGACATTTATTTCATTCCTTTCAAAAGCAAAAGTCAAGAGAAATATTAGCCGATTACTGCAAGTACAGCACCGGTTTCAACTGATGAACCCTTTGTTGTATTAATGCTGAGAACTTTGCCGTCACATGGAGCATTAACGTCATTTTCCATCTTCATAGCCTCAAGAACTGCAATAGCCTGACCAGCCTTAACAGTATCACCAACAGCAACTTTAATGTCAAGAATTGTTCCAGGCATTGGAGCTGTAACCTTTGTTCCGTCTGCAACAGGAGCTGCAGCAGAAGCAGGTTCTGTCTTTGGTGCAGCGGCAGGAGCAGCAGCTACAGGAGCGGCAGTACTATCTGCACCCATTTCTTCAACAGCTACATCGTAAGCTTTTCCATTTACAGTAATGTTATATCTTTTCATAATATATACCACCTTATAAAATTATTATAACTGAATATTGCTATGCTTCTTAGGCAATCTTGAAATACGCTTGCCTGCCAAAATTTCGATTGAATTTATTATTGTATCACGAACAGATGCATTATCAATGACACTGTCAACAATTCCGTTGGCAGCAGCATTCGCAGCACCTGCATTTTCTTTTGCATATTTTTCTGCAAGAGCATTTCTATCAGCAGTAAGATCTGTTGCATTTTTAAGCTCATCATGCTCAAGGAATTCAACAGCAGTAATAGGATTTAATGCAGAAATTGTTGCAGTTTCTGTTGCATAAACCAAATCAGCATTTGAACCTCTGCCTGCAAGAGCGATAAACGCAGGGCCATAAGCCTTACCTGTTACAACAGATATCTTAATAGTTGTAGCTTCTGCATATGCGTGAGCAAGCTTTGTCATTTGTCTTACAGCACCTGCTGCCTCAGTATCATCATCAGCTTTAAAGCCTTCTGTATCAACCAAAGTAACAACCGGAATAGCAAAAGCATCACAAAGTCTTACAAATCTTGCAATCTTTGTACAGTCATCAGCTGATAGCTTGTCAGAAGTCTTGTTTGTTGCTGCAATACCAACAACAGCACCTCCTATTGAACCAAGAGCTGTATAAGCCGCCTTACCAAACTCAGCAGAAAGCTCAATTATACTTTCAGCGTCACAAAGTGCTTTTACCTGCGTATCAGCATCTGTACCAAATGCAGCATCAGATACTTCAAAATCATACATCGGAACAGGTGAAAGATTATTCTGAGGAAGTTTAGCCAAAATATTTTTAGCAGCTTCAACAGCTGTTTCATCATCGTCAGCTAACAAAGCAGCTGTACCGTTCTTTGCAGCATTCTCAGCAGAATTTTTAACATTACTGTTTGGTGCAACATAAAGTTCTGCATCCTTTGTCATAATTACAAAGTCAGCTGATTCAGCAAGCATTGCCGAAGTACCGGCACATGTACCGGCAATAATTGAAATCTGAGGAACAACACCTGAAAGGTTTGAAGTCCACATCAAAAGCTCACCATAAGAATTTAAAGCTTTACAGCCATTGGAAAGATCAGCACCAAAAGAATCATAAATTCCTACAACCGGAATTCCTGTCTTTGCAGCCAGATCATATATTTTAATAATTTTCTTTGCCTGAGCTTCAGTCAAAGCACCGCTTTTTGCGTTAATGTCCTGTGAAAAAGCATATACAGGATTGCCGTCAGCATAACCAAAAGCAGTAATAACACCACTCAGATCGGAACCTGAAGTTACATAAGGATCAAACTCTGTAAATATACCTTCATCAAACAAATATGTCAAACGAGTTCTTGCAGCAGATTGAACTTCAGCTTTTTGCTTTAGTTCAGCAAGATTTGTAATGGAATCAGACATACAGTTTCCTCCTATCAATAAATTGAATGATATGTAATACTCAACATACCTATACAAATAAAATTATACTATTTTTTCAACCTTTTATCAAGTGAAATTACAACTTTTTTACTTTTAGTATTATCTTTGTTCACTTTTTATACATTTTTTTATTCGGCATATAAAAAGAGAAAGTCCAAAATATTGAACCTTCTCTTTGTATGTATTATTTATCAGCCATAACCTTGACCATAACGGCTTTTTGAGCATGAAGTCTGTTTTCAGCTTCTTCAAAAATCTCTTTTGCATGTGCTTCAAACACCTTTTCAGTGATTTCTTCTTCACGGTGAGCCGGCAGACAGTGCTGAACCATAGCGTCAGGCTTTGCAACTGACATAACCTCATCGTTAATCTGATAACCCTTAAATGCAATTTTACGCTTTTCAGTTTCAGCTTCTTCTCCCATAGAAGTCCAGACATCTGTGAACAAAACATCACAGCCTTTTGCTGCTTCAAGAGGAACATCTGTCATAGAGAATTTATCTCCATACTGCTTAGTAAATTCAAGAACTTCATCATCAGGCTGGTAGTCTTGCGGACAAGCCACAGAAACTTCCATTCCTACCTTTAATCCGCCGACGATTAGTGAGTTAGCCATGTTGTTTCCGTCGCCTATGTAACACATTTTCAAGCCGTCAAAGGTGCCCTTGAACTCACGTATAGTCATTAGATCGGCAAGAACCTGACAAGGGTGACAAAGGTCTGTCAATCCATTAATTACAGGGATTGAGCCATATTCGACTAAATCTTCAACCTCTTTTTGCTCAAAAGTACGAATCATAATTCCGTCAAGATAGCGAGAAAGTACTCGTGCAGTATCACGAATATCTTCTCCCCTTCCAATTTGTAAATCACGATTTGAAAGGAATAAAGCCTGACCGCCAAGCTGATACATACCTGTTTCAAAAGAAACACGGGTACGGGTGGATGATTTCTGGAAAATCATTCCGAGAGTTTTACCTTTTAAAATATGATGTTCAATACCATTTTTGTTTTCATATTTTAACTGGTCAGCAAGATTTAAAATATCAATGATCTCTTCTTTGGACAAATCCAATAATTTCAATAAATTCTTCATTATTAATCACCTTTCTCTTCCAATACTTTTTT
>JBJFBR010000214.1:0-3195 GCA_051888545.1 Oscillospiraceae bacterium | reverse complement strand
TTCCGCCAAATGTCGAGCCATGTGTTCCTTTAACCAGAACATCACAGCACTTACCATCAGCAAGGCACGCTCCAATAGGAAGTCCCCCTGCCAGTCCCTTGGCTAAGGTTGTGATATTAGGTCTTTTACCGAAATTTTCACCTGCAAGCAGTTTTCCTGTTCTGCCTACACCTGTCTGAACCTCATCGCCGATAGTGAGAATATCACGCTTTTCACATTCTTCAAAAATCGCATTGACAAATTCAGTGTCAAGCTTTATAACTCCGCCTTCACCCTGAACAAATTCAAACATAACTGCACAAATCTTGCCGTCATATTCCTCTAACTTTTCTTTTAAGTCCTTAATATCATTTGTTTTTACGTTGACAAAGTCATCGACAAAAGGAAAAAAGTAATTGTGAAAAACATCTTGCCCTGTTGCAGAAAGTGTTGCAATAGTTCTTCCATGAAAGCTATTGGTCAATGTGAGAATAATACTTCTGCCCTTGCCATATTTGTCAAAGCTGTATTTTCTTGCAATTTTAATGGCACATTCATTAGCCTCTGCACCCGAATTACCAAAAAAGACTTTGCTGTAACCGGTGCTTTCACACAGCTTTTTTGCAAAATCGGCCTGCACCTTTGTATAGTAGTAATTTGATGTATGCTGAATGGATTTTACCTGACTGCATACTGCCTTTACCCATTCATCATCACAATATCCAAGGCTGTTTGTGCCAATGCCTGAGCCAAAATCTATGTACTTCTTCCCATTTTCATCAGTAGCAGTACGTCCTTCACCACTGTCAAGAACAAGGTCAAGCCTGCCGTATGTTCCCATAACATATTTGTTAAATTCTTCTATTGTACTCATTTAATGCTCCTAAATATTTATTAAATTGTTTTGATATTTATGTTTTTACTTTCAATGAATTTAAGAAAATCTTCTGCATTACCTTTTATAAAACCTGACTTCTTCATAAAATACATAAGCCCACTGTCGACAAAAATTATATAATCCGTACTGTTGATAAGCTTGGTAACTGTGCTGTATTTGATATCAGTCTGGGAATAATCGGTAGTAATATGAAACGCGTCATCAAAAAATTCATACTTGCGTTCACAATTTATAATTTTTTCCTTTTGTAATTCATAAGCCTTATTTACCGCCGATTTTCTTCTTAGAATCAAAGCTAACGGGAAAACTATGGTGAGCAATCCACAAAATAAGGAAATTTGCCAACTCAGGAATATAATTGACAAAACCGTTGCAGATGCTAATAATAAAGCAGAAAGCGCAGTTCTTTTGCCAAAATTCACTGATTTGCCAATAATTTTTTGAATGTCCACATATTCTTCTTTTGTATTAAGAACTGTTTTGTTTTCAAAAATACAATCCACGTGATTTCTCTCCTATTATAAATCTAAACAAACTGTGTTCCGATACCTTCATTAGAAAGTAATTCTATTAAAATTGAATGCGGTACTCTGCCGTCAATAATACAGGTTCTTTTAACTCCACGTCTTACTGCTTCAACACAGCATTCGATTTTCGGAATCATTCCACCGCTGATTATTCCTGACTTCTTCAGATATGGTACTTCACTTACCTGAACTGATGGAATAAGTGTACTTTCATCGTCCTTGTCAAGCATAAGACCTGCAATATCTGTCATAAGAACAAGATTTTCAGCTCTGAGGCAAGATGCTATTCTTGCGGCTGCTGTATCGGCATTTATATTGTACGCTTGACCGTTTTCAGATGTACCAACTGTTGCAATAACAGGTATGTAGCCATTGTTTAAAGCATCAATAATCGGCTTAGTTGTTATTCTTTTAATTTCACCTACATAGCCTAAATCAATGTCGCCCTCCAGTTTGTTGGCAACAATAAGCTCACCATCACAACCGCAAAGTCCCAATGCTTTACCACCGTGCAGCTGTAAAGCAGATACAAGTTCCTTGTTTACCTTTCCGCAAAGCACCATTTTAACAATATCAATAGTATCTTCATCAGTGTATCTGAGGCCGCCGATAAACTTGCTTTCAATTCCGACTCTGTCAAGCATTTTATTAATATCAGGGCCTCCGCCATGCACAAGAACAACTTTTATGCCTACTTCGCTTAAAAGCACAATATCGGTCATAACGGCTTCCTTTAGTTCATCATTTTTCATAGCGTTTCCGCCGTATTTTATAACAACTATTTTATTATGATATTTCTGTATATAAGGAAGTGCATCAATAAGTACTTTTGAACGCAGCGAATTGGATATCTTTTCTTTTATTTCCATTTTGGTCATCCCTTTTTATATAAAATCAAGATCTGTAATCTCCGTTAATTTTAACATAATCATAGGTCATATCGCATCCCCATGCTGTAGCAGTTCCAATACCGTCACCAATAGAAACAGTAACGATAATTTCATCTTCAAGCAAAACCTTTTTAGCTTCTTCTTCGGAAAATTCAACCCCTGCTCCATTTTCGCATACATGAACACTTCCTGCTTTTGACGAAATATCCACAGATACTTTGTTTATATCAAATTCAGCATCAGCATAACCTATAGCACATAATATTCTTCCCCAGTTAGCATCTGCTCCAAAGATTGCACATTTAAAAAGTGTTGAGCAAACAATACTCTTTGCAACAGTTATGGCTGTGTCTTGATCTTTTGCTCCGGAAACATGACATTCCAAAAGCTTTGTTGCACCCTCACCGTCTTTGGCAAGCATTCTTGTCATATTCATCATAACAATATAAAGCGCCTGCTTAAAAATTTCATAATCAGCATTTTCTTCAGTAATTTCTTTGTTGCCTGCCATACCGTTTGCCATAACAGCAACCATATCATTTGTGGACTGATCACCGTCAACAGACAGACAGTTATATGTAATCTTTACAATATCGCTGAGTGCTTTTTGAAGCATATCAGTTGATACAGAACAGTCAGTAGTTATAAAATTCAAAGTGGTTGCCATATTGGGATGAATCATTCCGCTGCCCTTTGCCATACCCCCAAGATGACAGATCTTTCCGTCAATTTCAAATTCCACAGCAACTTCTTTTTTTACTGTATCAGTAGTCATAATTGCAGTAGCAGCATCTTCATTGCCGCATACGCAAAGACCTAAAACAAGTTTTGGCATAGCCTTTTCTATAGGCTCAATAGGCAAAATCTGTCCGATAACTCCCGTTGAAGCAACAATTACCTC
>JBJFBR010000213.1:34431-41896 GCA_051888545.1 Oscillospiraceae bacterium | reverse complement strand
TTATAGTATAAAAAAACGGCTTTACACCTATTCTGTCCCTGGCAATAAATAACCGCTGATTGTGATTTTCCCATATTGAAAAAGCAAATATACCGTTGAATTTTTTAATGCAGTCATCTTTCCATTGACTGTATGCTTTCAGTACAACCTCTGTGTCAGAATGTCCTTGAAAACCGTATCCCAAATCTATAAGCTCGTTTCTTATTTCATCAGTATTATAAAGCTCACCGTTATAGACGATTATATATTCTTCATTGCCACGGGAAAAAATCATTGGCTGCCTGCCGTTTTCAACATCTATTACCGCAAGACGGGTATGAGAAAAAGCATAAATATCTCCGAAAAGCATATCATCCTGGTCAGGACCACGATTTTTCAGCTGTTTTTTTGCTTCAACGCACCAATCTTTGTGGTGCTGTAAAATACCCTCAAAATCAATTACACCTGCGATTGCACACATAAAGTAACCTCTTTTCATATATATTCACTTTATTATATGCATATTTGCCTGAAATGAGTATAAAAAAAGTGCAGAATTACTATCTGCACTTTCATATTGTTAATATCTGATTATAAATCGATTTTTCCATAAAGACCTGCGTTTATGTTGTCTTCTGGCTTTGGACGTTTATATTCCTTTTCAAAGCTTGTGGTCATATCCAAGGGCTCTGTGTGTACCTGCTGTTTCGGACGTCTGTTTCTGCGTCTGTCATTGTTGTATTTCTTTTTCTCAGTTGAACTTACAATAACTTTTCTGTGAGGATCTACACCAACAGACTTGGAAGTAACTCCTTCAACTTCAGAAACCTTTGAATGAACAATTCTTCTTTCATATGGATTCATAGGCTCAAGAGCAGCAGATCTTCCTGTTTTCTTAACATTGTTTGCAATTTTTTCAGCAAGTTCTTCAAGATACTCTTTTCTCTTTTCTCTGAAACCGTTGCTGTCAATGGTAATTCTGTAATATTCTCTGTCAACTTTATTGCTGACAAGTGATGAAAGATACTGGAGAGAATCCAAAAGCTCGCCCTTTTTGCCAATCATTTCTTCTAAGCCTTCGCCTCTTACTTCAATACTGCAGCCTTCTTCATTTTCTGTTACTTCACAAGTAATGTCTGTAACATCCATAGAGGTAAGTACATCTGTAATATATTTTACTGCCACATCAGCCTTGCTCGGAGTATATTCTGCCTCAACCTTTGCTTCACCCTTAAGCTTTCCGAAAAGACTTTTCTTAGGCTCTTCAAGAATTGTAAAGCTTATCTTTTCAACCGATACACCAAATTCATCTGATGCAAGCTGTTTAGCCTCATCTATTGTGTGTGCTGTAAAAATTTGTTTCATAGTATATATATTCCTTTCCCGAAAACATTGCTGCTTTCGTTTTTATTTATCCTTTTTGTCGGTGTTGTCAGTATATTCATCACCGTATTTTTCTGCCATACGTTTTCTAGCTTCTTCAAGACGCTTATTCTGAAGTTCTCTTCTTTCAGCTTTAGTCAGTTTTCTGTCTTCGTCTTCATCATCATCGTCATTCTGCTCGATCTTCTTTACATCCTGACCGTTCTGCATAGCAAGAGCTTTTTCCATCATGGACATTTTACCGTTTTTCTTGTTTTTCTTCTTTTGCTTTGCCATATCCTTTTTAACCATTTCCTTGATTCTGTCAGGTGAATAGAACTTGTTGAGGACTATGGTCTGAATCAAAGAGAAGAGTGACGAATATATCCAGTATAAACCAAGACCGATTGGGAAGCTGAAGCATATCCAGAGTGAGAACAAAGGCATACCGTAAAGCATTGCATTCATGGCACAACCCATATTCTGCTGTGACATTGCAGGATTGTTCTTTTTCTGGTAACGCTGAGAAATAATCGTAGTTAACAGCTGTAAAACTGCTGAGATTATAGGCACAAGCGCTGTAAGACTCTTCATTGAAGGAATTTTACCAAGAGAAACTCCAAATATTTCATACTTGAATTCCTTTGCAGCTTCTCTTACGTCTTTATATGGAATCACATCGGCATATTTTCCGTTGTCCTTCTTTACAAAGTCAAAAATCGTAAGCTCAGGACGGGAATTAACCAGTTTCTGAGGAACCTTGCTTTCATCGAGAATAAACTTGTCAAGGTCCGGGTGATTCATAATTGCACTGACAACCTGATTAAACTGTGCCTCATTGTTATTTGCAAGCTTTTTGGTTTTTGAATATTTATCTTTTTTAAGTTCCTTAGCCAGTGCATCCTTGTCATTATCTGCTTTTTCAATAAGCTTTTCAAAAGATGTATCTGCTGATTTAACTTCTGTAGCAGCATTATATATGTTGGTAATAAGAGTGTTTGTAGCAGCAACATTGTCTTTGTTTGCATCTGATACATAAGTAAGCGGTCCGTAAACAACAGGAATAAGTGACCATAGTATGACAAGAGTGATAAGCATGGGCAGACAGCTTGCCATAGGATTTATCTTTTCCTTGCTGTAAAGCTTCATGGTTTCCTCATTCAGCTTTTCCTTGTCGTTTTTATATTTTTTTTGCAGCTTTTCAATTTCAGGCTGCAGCATGGACATTTTTGCTGTGCTTTTCTGCTGTTTAATATTCAGCGGAAAAACAATAAGTCTTGTGATAAATGTAAAAAGCAAAAGTGCAATACCATAGTTGCTGATAAGGTGGTAACAGAATTTCATTACCCAACCAAGCGGTGTAGCTAAAATATTCATCTATTTTCTCCTTTTAGTGCCATACAGGCTTTTCAAGTATCTTCATCATCGTCAATTTTTTGTCTTCTGAGAGTAAATTTATCCGGAACATAATCAACTCCGCCGTTGGAAAACGGATTGCATCTTAAAAGTCTCCATACGCTGAGTATAAATCCCTTGATTATTCCATGTTTCTGAAAAGCAGTAATACAGTAGCTAGAACAGGTGGGATAATATTTGCAGCTTGCAGGAAATAAGGGACTGATAAACTTCTTGTAAATTTTAATAATCAGTATAGGGATTTTTCTTAAAATCTCACTTATTTTTTTTATCATTTTTATCCGGCTTTTTGGCATTCATTTTCTTTAAAAGCTTTTTGTTAATAAATCTCTCAATATCGCTGCTTTTCTTGTTATTTATTCCCTTTCTCGCGGCAAAAACAATATCATATCCTATGGGGAACTTATCTTCGTTAAGTCTGTAAGCAGCACGGATTATTCTTTTAATTCTGTTACGTTCAACGGCACAGCCGTTCTTTTTTCCCACCGATATACCCATTCTGTTGTAAGCGGTTCTGTTTGGTATAAAATAAGCGGTAATATAATTACAGGAAACAAATTTGCCCTGTCTGAAGCATTTCATAAACGCCTTGTTATCTTTTAAAATTTCGGTAAACAGCAATTAAAATCCTCGTCCTTGAATGGGGTTTTAAACCCGAAAATTTTTTCTTAAATAAAAGAGAAAGCCCTATACCAATCAAAAAATCGCATTCTCATCTTTGAGTGGTATATGGCTGCATAATCTGAAAAAATCAGTAGCTGAGTCTTGCTCTGCCCTTAGCTCTTCTGCGAGCTAAAACTTTTCTTCCGTTTTTTGTTGACATTCTCTTTCTGAATCCGTGAACTTTTTGTCTCTGGAGTTTCTTAGGCTGATAAGTTCTTTTCATTTTTATTCCTCCTTTTTACTTAAAACTCTCTAATAAAAATTTGGCATTAATACAAAATCGCATAATAAGCCCTTGTAATTATCAATTATAGCTCATTTACCCCCATTTTGTCAATAGTTTATTTCATATTTTTTTGATATTTTTGAAATAATACAACATATTGAGCCCTGAAAAAATTTTTTCTGCATATTTTGTACATTGTACTGTGGTTGTGATATAAATTGCTTAAAAAAATACTGAAAACTCTTTGAAATTAAAAATCATATATTTTTGACCCTTTATTTATACATTATAATACTTGAAATTTTTGCGAAAATGTGTTATCATTATATATAGAATTGATAATTGTGTGTAAATGTTCTTTTGACAAAAAATATAATTTTTTCAGCGCTGTATCAATGCATTTTTTATGTCGTAAAAGAAAGGAATGATTCTATTGGATTCGTTTGAAGACGTTTTTCAAAATGTTCTTAAAGTCTGCAAAGAAAATCCAAAAATAAGCGAAATTGGTTTTAATAAATGGATCAATATTCTTGAACCATATAAATTTGAAAATAATACCGCTTATCTTCTTACCGAAAGTGAGTTTACAAAGAAAACAACTCTTGAAGTTTATGAACCTATGATAAAACAGGCTTTTGCCGATATAATGGGTTTTGACGTTAATATTGAACTGCTGGTTAAATCCAAGCCTGAAAATACTGTTGAAGAACCCAAACCGGCATTCAATGATAATGTTCCTGTGGGAGACGCTCTTACATTTGATAATTTCATTAAGGGTAAATCAAATGAGCTTGCATATGCTTTCTGTATTTCAGTTGCAGGAAAAAATGACAGTTCACCGTCGCAGGTGGCTAATCGTACTTTTAACCCTCTGTTTATTTACGGTGATTCCGGTCTGGGAAAAACACATCTTCTGAAAGCTATTGAACACGAGGTTAAAAGCAAAAATCCAAATCTGAATATTATTTATACTACCGGTGAAAATTTTGTAAATGAACTTGTAATGGCTCTAGAATATAAAAAGACCATTGAGTTTCATAATAAATACCGCAATGCTGATTTTCTTCTCATTGACGATATCCAGTTTATTGCGGGAAAAGAACGTGCACAGGAAGAATTTTTCCATACTTTCAATGATTTGTATAATGCACAAAAACAAATAGTTCTTACATCAGATATTGCACCTTCTAAAATTTCAAAACTGGAAAATCGTATAAGATCAAGATTTTCATTGGGCGTACAGGTAGATATCCAGCCGCCTGATTTTGAAACAAGAATGGCTATTGTAAAGAAAAAGGCAGAAAATGTAGGTCTTCAGCTTTCCGATAATGTGGCAAGAATTATTGCCGAAAAGGTTAAAACCAATATCCGACAGCTTGAAGGTACAGTAAATAAGATCCGTGCTCTGACATCTTTTACAAATGAAGCACCCTCTATTTCAATGGCACAGCGTGTTATTAAGGAAATTCTTATTTCTGAGCATCCTGCTGAAATTACCGTTACAAATATTTTAAACGAGATTTCCGCAGCATTTCAAGTGACTCCTGAAGAAATAAAATCGCAGAACAGACGTGCAAATATTTCCCTTGCAAGAAAAGTTGCAATCTACCTAATGAAAGAACTCAAAGGTATGACCTATATCCAGATCGGTCAGGAACTTAATAAAAATCATTCAACAATGACTATTCATTATCAGGAAATTTCAAAGAAAATAAGTGAAAATTCTGATTTGAAAGAAACTGTTGACGATATAATAAAGAATCTTAAAAACAGTTAGTTTTCAACTGTTTCAACAAAGTTTTCAACAATATTAAGAACATATTAAAATTAAACATAGACTTGTTTTAAAGCATTATTAACTTGTGCTTTAAACAAATTAAACAATTTTCATTTCAACCGGAAAATTTGAAAAAATAAATCAATCTTTTAAATTCAACAAAAATCAAAGTAGTTTTTCACATTCAACAAACAAATTTTTAACACTTTCAACATCTGCGGATTCTTTAAACAGATTCAACTTTTAATTCACAATGAAGGTTTGAAAATTATCATCTGAATTATCCCGATTTTACGGTGATATTTCCGCTTTTGTATGTTTTCAACACACTCTACTACTACTACTAAGATTAAATTTATATTATATATTTATTTTTGAAAAAATTCCGGCTGAATATTTTTATTTGATGTTAAAAATTTCGGAAGGAGAAAAAACATATATGAAATTCAAATGTGATAAAGATTCTTTTCTTACTGCTGTAGTTAATGTTTCAAAAGCAGTTGCCGAAAGAAGCTCACTTCCTGTGCTTGAAGGAATAAAATTCAAGCTTGAAGAAAATTCTCTTGAACTTACCGGATATGACCTTGAAATAGGCATAAAAACTTCTGTATCAGTTGTTTCTGCTGACAGCGGTGAATTTATTCTCAATTCAAAACTCATTGCAGATATGATAAGAAAAATGCCTGAAGATGATATTTTTATTGAAATCAATGAAAATATGCAGGCAACCATATCCAGCGGTTCAACAACATATAACCTTAGTGCAGAATCTTCTGAGGATTATCCGGCATTGCCTGAAGAAAAGGACTGCGATGAAATAACAATTTCTCAGCCTGTACTCAAAAATATGATAAATCAGACAATTTTTGCAGTATCTGTTACCGATATGAAGCCAATACTTAAGGGAGAACTGTTTGAAATCGAAAATGGTACTCTGAATGTGGTTGCTCTTGATGGATACAGACTTGCAGTGGTTCAAGAACCTATAAAGTATGAGGAAAATACAAAATTTGTTGTTCCTGCAAAAACTCTTTCAGAGGTTGCAAAGCTTTTGAATGATAATGATGAAGAAAAATGCAGTATGTTTGTTTCTTCAAAGCATATTATTTTTAAAATCAATCAGTATTATGTTTATTCAAGACTTCTTGAAGGTGAATTTCACCCGTACAAAAGTGCAATTCCCAACAGTTTTAATACAGAGGTTGTGGTTGACAGAAAAGAACTTATAAGTGTTCTTGACAGAGCACAGCTGCTCATAAATGAAAGAAATCCAAGCCCTGTAAGATGTTATTTTGAAAACGGAAGCATAAAAATAAAATGTGCAACAGCCTTGGGTAAGATTTCCGATGAGATAAATGCTGATATATCAGGAAGTGCCATTGAAATCGGCTTTAAGTGCAAGTATTTCCTTGATCCGCTGAAGGTTATTTCAGAAGATAAAATCAAACTTCAGCTGGGAGGCAGTCTTATGCCAATGAAAATTGTGCCATGCAGCGGTGAAGGATATACATTCCTTGTTCTGCCTGTAAGATTATCTAAATCTTAATAAATTTTCCTATGTCGGAGATAAAATATGAACTATAAAAAAGAATTTGTCAGTATAAAAACTGATTATATAAAGCTTGATTCCCTGCTTAAATATGCGGGAATTACTGAAACCGGCGGTATCGGCAAAGAAGTTATCCTTGAGGGCAGAATAAAATATAACAATCAGGTATGTACTCAAAGAGGAAAAAAAGTCTATAAAGGCGATACCGTTCAGATTGATGAAATTGAAACGGAAATAGTGGTTGAATAATGAATATTACAAGGCTTGAGGTAAACGGTTTTAAAAATCTTAAGAATATTGATATTAAACCTCACCCAAGGCTTAATGTTTTCTGTGGAAAAAATGCTCAGGGAAAAACCAATCTTGTTGAGGCTATATGGCTTTGCAGCGGTGTGAAAAGCTTCAGAAACACCAAAGATAAAAGCATGATAAATGTTAACGGAGATTCAATGAGCATAACGCTTGATTTCAAAAATAATTTTCGTGAGCAGCA
>JBJFBR010000213.1:29511-34331 GCA_051888545.1 Oscillospiraceae bacterium | reverse complement strand
GTCTGGGATATACAGCTTGCATCAATGGGAGCTTATATTTCACTTCTCAGATATAAATATGCTCATAAACTGAATTTGTTTACTTCAAGACTATATGATGAAATTTCAGAGGGAACGGAAAAGCTTGAATTGAAATACTGTTCCACAATCTATAAGAATATTGATAAATACAGTGATTATCACGGAGAAATGACGGATATATATCTGCAGTCGCTGAAAGACTCTCTTGACGATGATCTGCATATGGGATTTACCTCAAAGGGTATTCACCGTGATGACCTTTGCGGATATATAAATGGATTTCCTGTCAAGGAATTTGCCTCTCAGGGACAGCACAGGTCCATAGCTTTGGTTATGAAGCTTGCACAGGCATATATTTTAAAAGAAGAAATTGACGACGCACCATGTATTTTGCTTGACGATGTTTTAAGCGAGCTTGATTTATCAAGACAGAAATTTGTGATTTCTAAAATACACGATATGCAGGTTTTTATAACCTGCTGTGATAAAAATATACCCTTTACAAAAAGAACAAAGGGTAAGCTTTACTTTATAAATGACGGTAAAATAAGTGAAAATACTTAAAAAAGGATTTGTCTTATGTTTTTGCATCTGGGAAATGACTATGTAGTTAATACAAAGGATATAATCGGTATTTTTGATATTGAAAACACCTCAACTTCACAGATTACAAAGGATTATCTGAGTACATCTTCAAAAATCAAACAGATTATAAGCTGTACTTATGAAATGCCCAAAAGCTTTGTGGTATGTGTTGATGAGAATTTAACTGAGAAAATATATATCAGTCAGATTTCCAGCAAAATTCTTTTGAAAAGATTTAATAAAAATATTTAGATAACTTTTAGGGGGTTATTTTTTGGATAACATAGAAATGGAAAGTGAAAAGATATCACAAATTGATAAAAGCAACCATTATGACGAAAATGAAATTCAGGTTCTTGAGGGACTTGAAGCGGTAAGAAAACGTCCGGGAATGTATATCGGTTCAACAGGACCAAAGGGACTTCATCATCTTGTTTATGAAATTGTGGACAATGCCATAGATGAGGCTCTTGCCGGTTATTGTACTGTGATTGAAGTGGATATTCTGCCTGACAATGTAATTCAGGTAACCGATAACGGACGTGGTATTCCTACAGGAATTCACCCAAAGGAAAAAATTTCTGCTGCAACTGTTGTATATACAATTCTTCACGCAGGCGGAAAGTTCGGCGGCGGCGGATATAAGGTTGCAGGAGGTTTGCACGGTGTTGGTGCGTCTGTTGTTAATGCTTTGTCCCAATGGCTGGAGCTTACGGTATATGACGGAAAAAATGTGCATTTCCAGAGATTTGAGAGAGGTTCATATTCTGAGCCTATAAAAATCATCGGAACAACAGATAAAACAGGTACATCGGTAAAATTCAAAGCTGACCCTGAAATTTTTACTGAAACCACAGTATATGATTATGAGGTCCTGCTTAAAAGACTGAGAGAACAAGCTTTTCTTAATGGGGGCATAAAAATTGTATTCTCGGATAAACGAGATGAAAATAATATAGTTTCCGAAACACTTCATTATGAAGGCGGTATAAGAGAATTTGTAAGCCATATTCATAAAACAAAAGGTGTAGACCCTCTTTTTGATGATGTTATCTACATTCAGGGTATGGAAGGGGATACCTTTGCGGAAATAGCTTTGCAGTATAACGATAGCTATAACGAGCTTATACAGTCTTTTGCAAATAATATTCATACTCCTGACGGCGGTACACACGAAACAGGATTTAAAAATGCACTGACAAAAGTACTTAACGAATACGGCAAAAAGTTCAATCTAATAAAAGACGGCGGAAAACTTATGGGTGAAGACGTTCGGGAAGGTCTTACCGCTATAGTTTCCGTAAAGCTTACAAACTGTGAATTTGAAGGTCAGACAAAGGGACGTCTTGGAAATCCTGAGGTACGACCTCTGGTTGACAAAATTGTAACTGAAAAGCTTATGAACTATCTTGAAGAAAATCCTGCAACAGCAAGACTTATCTTCGATAAATCCGTTCAGGCACAAAAAGCTCGTGAAGCGGCAAAAAAAGCCCGTGAGCTGACAAGACGTAAATCTGCTCTTGAGGGAAGCTCACTTCCGGGAAAGCTTGCAGACTGTTCTGAAAGAGACGCAGAACAAACTGAAATATATATCGTCGAGGGAGATTCAGCGGGTGGTTCTGCTAAGGAAGGCAGAGACAGAAGATATCAGGCTATCCTGCCTCTCTGGGGTAAAATGCTCAACGTTGAAAAAGCAAGAATTGACAAGGTTTACGGCAACGAAAAGCTTATGCCTGTTGTTACGGCCCTGGGTACTTCCATTGGCGAGGATTTTGATATTTCAAAACTGAGGTACGGAAAAGTAATAATTATGGCGGATGCCGATGTGGACGGTTCACATATCCGGACACTTTTGCTTACATTTTTCTTCAGATTTATGCGTCCCCTTATTGAACAAGGACACGTTTATCTTGCACAGCCGCCGCTTTTCAAGGTATTTAAAGGCAAAAAGGTAAGATATGCGTTCTCTGATGAGGAACGTGACCTGTATATAAAAGAACTCACTGGCGATGGAAAATCACCTGATGTTCAGCGATACAAAGGTCTTGGTGAAATGGACCCTGAACAGCTCTGGGAAACAACTATGAATCCTGAATCAAGAATTATGATAAAAATTACTATGGAAGATGCAATCAAAGCTGATGAGACATTCTCAATCCTTATGGGCGATAAAGTTCTTCCAAGAAAAGAATTTATTGAAAATAATGCTGAATATGTTAAAGAGCTTGATGTATAACAAGGAGATAATACTTTGGAAAAAGAAGAAAACATCATAAATAATAGTGAAAATGTCACAAATTCAGAGCAAAATTCAGAAGAATTTAATGCAAATGTTGAAAATTCTGTTGAAACAGTTGAGAAAAATAAAGAGAATACTCCCCTTTTATCCTTTGAATATAACATAACAAACGAAGAGGAAGGAGAGGCTTTTACTGTTTTTCAGAAAAAATTTGTGTATAAGAAAAACTGGATAAAAAGCATACTGTTCGGCATTGTGGCAGTACTTTTTATAATTTCGTCAGTACGTGATCCTTCTCAGGCACTGAATTATATCCTTGCTGCTTTGTGCATGGCTATGATCTTTATAATCTGGTACAACACAAAGAAAATAAAATCTTCTCTTCTGGATGCTTTAAAGCTGGTGGAAAACGACAAGTATATTTTCACCCTTTATAAATATAAATTCAAGATTGAAACAATTATACCTCCTGAAGAAAGAGAAAATTCAGAAGAAGAAATACCTGATGTTGAACCGAAAATATATGATTTTTCTGACCTCAGCTTAAAAGCTTTTGAAGACACAGATAAGTTTTTGCTCATATTCAAAAAGCAGACAATTTATGTTTTGCCTAAACGCTGTATGACACAGAAACAAATTGATACTGTAAGAGATACTTTAAAAGCAAGACTTGATAAGGATTTTGAAATTCTTGAAAAAAAATAAATATAACTGCACAGTAAAATTAGAAAGAATGTGATTTTTTGTTTGATGATAACTCAAATGTTATTGACAATGATATTGACAGAGTAATGCGTGAATCGTTTTTGCAGTATTCAATGGCTGTTATTGTTTCCCGTGCATTGCCTGATGTTCGTGACGGTTTAAAACCTGTTCACAGACGTATTCTTTACACAATGTATGAGAACGGTCTGACACCTGAAAAACCTTACCGTAAATGTGCCGATACCGTTGGTTCTGTTCTTGGTAGATATCATCCTCACGGTGACGCATCGGTTTATGATGCTCTGGTAAGAATGGCACAGAGCTTTTCTCTCAGATATCCTATGGTTGACGGTCACGGTAACTTCGGTTCTATCGACGGTGACCCTCCGGCTGCATACCGTTATACAGAAGCTAAAATGGCAAAAATGTCCCTTTCTATGCTTTCTGATATTAACAAGGACACGGTAGATTTTCAGCCGAACTATGATGACAGACTTAAAGAGCCAACTGTTTTGCCGTCAAGATTTCCATATCTTTTGTGCAACGGTTCAACGGGTATTGCTGTTGGTATGGCCACAAATATTCCGCCTCATAATCTTGGGGAAGTAGTCGAAGCTATAAAGCTTCTTGCTGAAAATCCCGACTGCACCCTTGACGAGATTATGGAACACATTAAAGGTCCGGATTTCCCCACAGGCGGTATTATTATGGGCAGGTCCGGAATAAGAGCTGCTTACGGCACAGGCAGAGGTAAAATTACACTCCGGGCAAAAACACATTTTGAGGAAGTTAAGGGAAGAAATGCCATTATTGTTGATGAAATCCCTTATATGGTAAACAAGTCAAGACTTGTGGAATCAATAGCAAATCTTGTTAAGGAAAAACGTGTTGACGGCATACATAATCTTCGTGATGAATCGGGAAGACAGGGTATGCGAATTGTTATTGAACTCAAAAAGGACGCAATTCCACAAATCGTGCTTAATAAACTGTTTTCATATACACAGCTTCAGAATACTGTGGGCGTAATTATGATTGCCCTTGTAAACGGTGTACCTAAAACTCTCACATTAAAACAATGTCTTGAACAGTATCTTGACTTCCAGGTTGAGGTTATTGAAAGACGTACAAAATTTGACCTGAAAAAAGCCAAAGAGAGAGATCACATTCTTCGCGGTCTTGTTATAGCTCTGGACAATATTGATGAAGTTATCGAAATTATGAAAACTTCTGCAAATATACCTGAGGCTAAACAGCGTCTTATAAAACG
>JBJFBR010000213.1:28293-29411 GCA_051888545.1 Oscillospiraceae bacterium | reverse complement strand
GTTGTTACACTTTCAAACAACGGCTACATCAAGCGTATGCCTGTAAGTGCATATAAGGCACAAAACAGAGGCGGACGAGGTGTTACAGGAATGAAACAGCGTGAAGATGATTTCATTGATGAAATGTATCTTTGTTCAACTCACGATTATCTGCTGTTTATTTCAAACAAGGGTATAATGTACAGATTGAAATGCTATGAGCTGCCTGAAGGTTCAAAAGCATCAAGAGGTACAAATATTATAAATATCCTTCCTCTAGCCGAAGATGAAAAGATTGCTGCAATGATAAAGACTTCTGATTTTGACAGCAGCAAGAAAATTGTGTTTGTAACCAAAAACGGAAAAATCAAGAGAACTGCTCTTGATTCATACAAGAATGTAAGAAAGAATGGACTTATAGCTATCGGACTTGATGAGGGTGACGAAATCGCAGGAGTCAGAATGACAAAAGGCGACAATGAGCTTATTGTGGCAACTCACAATGGACGTGCCATTCGCATTGATGAAAACGATGTCCGTGAAATGTCAAGAACTGCTCACGGCGTCAGAGCAATATCATTGCGTGATGACGATTATGTTGTATCCATGGCAAGAGTCCGTGAAGGAGCAACTGTTCTTACCGTTACAGAAAAAGGTCTTGGAAGAAGAAGTGACCTTGACGCATACAAAGTTCAGCATCGTGGAGGAATGGGACTTCTCAACTATAAGGTATCGGATAAGAAAGGCTATGTCTGCGGTATCAAGGTGGTTGATGACAGCGATGATATTATAATGATTTCCAGCGACGGTGTTATAATTCGTCTGAGAGCCTGCGATATCAGAGTTATGGGAAGATATGCAACAGGCGTTCATCTTATGAAGGTGAGCGATGACAACAAGGTTGTTGCATTCACCAGAACAGAACATGATGAAGAGGCGGAAATTGCTCAGGTTGAACAGCTTTCCGATGATGAGGTGAAGGCTCAGGAGCTTGAGGCTGAACAACTTGAATCAAGCGATGAAGAAAGTATTGAAGAGGTTGAATCTGATATACCGGAAGATGAATAAATAAAAAAACGAGATGAGATTTCATCTCGTTTTTAATTTGTTTGTTTTTCATCGCTTTCAATTAAAATAGT
>JBJFBR010000213.1:19112-28193 GCA_051888545.1 Oscillospiraceae bacterium | reverse complement strand
AGATTTCATCTCGTTTTTAATTTGTTTGTTTTTCATCGCTTTCAATTAAAATAGTATATTTTATAATTCCCTCCCCTTCTTCTTTTTTCATTTTTGCATTGACTCCTGCAAGCCTGATTACTTTAACAGCTTTATCCACTGTATTGCAAAACAACCGTACATCTTTAAGCACCGGAGAACGCTTTTTATAGCTCTCCTTTATTTTTTGCTTATTTTCCAGTGACTGTATGTATTTCTCTGTTTCACTGACGGTGAGATTTGCCTGAATGATATGCTGCAAAACCTGTTCCCGCAAACTTTGATCCTCAATTTTAAGCAATGCCCTTGCATGGCGTTCGGACAGCTTATTGCGTATTATGCGTTCCTTTTCAGCATCTGAAAGCTTCAAAATACGCAGTTTATTGGCTACAGTGGACTGTGCAGCCCCCAGTTTTACAGCAACTTCTTCCTGAGTTAAGCCGCATTCGTCAATAAGAGCCTGTATTGCTTCCGCCTGTTCAAAGCAGTTTAAATCTGTACGCTGAATGTTTTCAACCAAAGCAAGCACAGCAGAACGCTCATCAGAAATCCGCATTATTATACAAGGTACAGTGCGAAATCCTGCAATTTTTGCAGCCCGCAAACGTCTTTCTCCTGCAATAAGCTCAAAACCCTGATCTGATCTTCTCACTGTCAGAGGCTGTAGAATTCCCTCCTGAGAAATGCTTTTAGCCAAAGATGTAAGCTGTGTTGTGTCAAAATAGCGTCTTGGCTGATTGGGATTGGGTATGATTTGTTCAATGGGCAACTCAAAAATTTTACCCAGTTCGGTGTATGATGATTTTTCTTTTTGTTTTGTAAAAGCAGTCATATGAATTCTCCTTTCTGACACAATTATAGCATAGACGGGAAATAATTTGGGAAATTTATTCGCAGAAAATTTCGCTTTTTTCCGGGCTGCTTTCTTGTTTTTATACTGTAATTTACAAGAAGTACTGATTTATGACACGGTAAATGTCGGATGAAGTAAAATGTTCCACGTGGAACACTGCAAAAAACTTAAAAAAAGACTTTTCAAAACGCAAAAAATGTAGTATAATATATATTGTATTGTTAGTATTGATATGAAGGGTGATGAAATGGGAAAAGTTATAGCTGTTTCTAACCAAAAAGGCGGTGTTGGAAAATCAACAACCGTAGTAAATCTTGCCGCTGTTTTTGGAAAAAAAGGAAAGAAAACTTTGATTATAGACCTTGACCCACAGGGAAACACTACGACAAGTTACGGTATCCGCAAAAAAAGTATCCGATATACCTCTTATGAGGTAATTATGGACGAATGTTCTATATTTGAGGCCGCAGTGGCAACAGCTTTCAGGGGTGTTTCAGTAGTGCCGACCACTCAGCGGCTTTCAGGTGCGCCTGTTGAATTGGTGGATGAAAGAAACAAGGGAACCAGGCTGAAAAGCAAAATTGCTGAGGCAAAAGAGTTTTTTGATTTTATTCTGATTGACTGCCCTCCTACCCTGGATTTGCTTACAATCAATGCTTTAGCTGCTGCTGATTCTGTGCTGATTCCTCTTCAATGCGAGTTCCTATCGCTGGAAGGCCTTGTGGAGCTGAACCGAACTATTCAGAGGGTAAAAGATAATCTCAACCCCCAACTTGAAATAGAAGGAATTCTGTTTACAATGGTTGTGGAGCGATATAAGCTTACGGGACAGGTTATTAAAGAGGTCAAAAAGTATTTTGACGGAAAGACATTTAAAACTACTATACCACGAAATGTGGCAGTATGTGAAGCACCAAGCTTTGGCGAACCGGTAATTTATTATAATCCCAAATCTAAAGGTGCTGTGGCATATTTGAATCTGGGCAAAGAAATTCTGAAAAACAATAGCGAGAGGAGGAAGAAATAGTGGCGAAAAAATCGAGAATGAAAAACGGTCTTGACTCACTTTTCGATGACAGTGCTTTTTCAGAAGATGTCAGAAATGACGGTGATTCGATAAAAATGGTCAGAGTCTCGCTGCTTGAACCAAATAAAGACCAGCCGAGACGAAAATTTGATGAACAAAAGCTTGCTGAACTTTCAAAAAACATTGCAGAGCATGGCGTTTTACAGCCTATATTAGTCAGACCTCTTGACAATGGCGGATATCAGATTGTGGCCGGTGAACGCCGCTGGCGTGCTGCCCGCATGGCAGAGGTCAAAGAAGTTCCTGTTTATATTCGTGAACTTTCGGATATTGAAGTCGCACAGCTTGCGCTGGTTGAAAACTTGCAGAGAGAAAATCTCAACCCTATTGAAGAGGCAGAAGGATATCAGCGCCTGGCTGATAATTTTCATATGACTCATGAAAGCATTGCAAAATCTGTAGGTAAATCCCGTTCACAGATTTCAAATTCTCTTCGTCTTTTAAAACTTGATGAACATGTCAAAAAGATTCTGGCTGATGAAAAGCTTTCTTTAGGACACGGAAAAATCCTTGCAGGGCTGGAAAATCCCGATGATCAGATTATGCTGGCGGACAAGGCGGTCAACGAGGGCTTGAGCGTTCGTGAACTGGAAAAATGCACAAGCGAATATTTGCAGGATATTAAAAATACAAAAACAAAAACCAAGAAAAAGACTGTTAAAAAGAAAAATAACTTTCTTACTGAAGCAAAAATTGCTTTGGAGCAAACCTATGGCAGACGTTTCGATTTTGCTGAGGACAAGAACGGACGTGTGCAAATGAAGGTATATTTTGACAGTCTTGATGATTTCAAAGATGAAATGAACAAACTGAACAGCTAAAAAGTTCCACGTGGAACATTATATAAAATCTGGAGGAAAAAATTATGTTGGACATTAAATTGATAAGAACTAACCCTGAGCTTGTAAAGCAGAATATTAAAAACAAGTTTCAGGACGAAAAAATCAAGCTTGTTGATGAGGTTCTGGAACTGGATACTGAGTACAGAGCAGCAAAAACCAAGGCTGATGAACTGAGATCACAGCGCAACAAGATGTCAAAGCAAATCGGCGGACTTATGGCTAAGGGCGAAAAGGACGAGGCTGAAAAGGTAAAGGCAGAGGTTAAAAAGCTTGGTACTGACCTTGATGACCTTGCAAAGAAGGAAACTGAGCTTAGTGAAGAAATCCGCAAGAGAATGTTAGTAATTCCTAATATCATTGATAAATCTGTTCCAATAGGAAAAGATGACAGCGAAAACGTTGAAAATGAACGCTTTGGTGAACCTGTTGTTCCTGATTTTGAAGTACCATACCATGTAGATATCATGGAAAGACTTAACGGCATTGACCTTGATGCTGCAAGAAAAACAAGCGGAAACGGTTTCTATTATCTTTGCGGAGATATTGCAAGGCTTCATTCAGCAATTCTCTCATATGCCAGAGATTTTATGATTGACAGAGGCTTTATATACTATGTTCCTCCGTTTATGATAAGATCAAATGTAGTTAACGGCGTAATGAGCTTCAGCGAAATGGAAGATATGATGTATAAAATTGAAGGCGAGGACCTTTATCTTATCGGAACATCGGAACACTCAATGATCGGTAAGTTTATAGACACAATTACTCCTGAAAGTGAGCTGCCGAAAACTCTTACAAGCTATTCACCATGTTTCAGAAAAGAAGTTGGTGCCCACGGAATTGAAGAACGTGGAGTTTATCGTATTCATCAGTTTGAAAAGCAGGAAATGATTGTTGTCTGCAAGCCTGAAGAAAGCATGGATTGGTACAACAAGCTCTGGAAACACACTGTTGATTTCTTCAGAAGTCTTGATATTCCTGTAAGAACGCTGGAGTGCTGTTCAGGAGATTTGGCAGACCTTAAAGTCAAGAGCTGTGACGTTGAGGCATGGAGTCCTCGTCAGAAGAAATACTTTGAAGTCGGCAGCTGTTCAAATCTTGGTGACGCACAAGCCAGACGTCTTGGCATCAGAGTCAAGGCTGAGGACGGTACAAAGTATTATGCACATACATTGAACAATACAGTTGTTGCACCTCCAAGAATGCTTATTGCCTTTTTGGAGAACAATCTCAATGCTGACGGAACAGTAAGAATTCCTGAGCCTTTGAGAATGTATATGGGCGGCAAGGATCATATTGGATAATACTATAGTTTTGTTGGGAAAGGGGATATTTTTCTTGCAGATATGTGATTTATCCATATGAAAAAGAAGAATTTTATAAGAGGTTTAAAAGACGGTATTCCAATAGCTTTGGGATACCTGTCTGTTTCATTTGGCTTTGGAATAATGGCGATTCAGGACGGAATATCACCTCTTTGGGCGGTTATAATATCCTTGACAAATGTTACCTCAGCCGGACAAGTTGCAGGTATTTCGCTGATTGCTGCAGGGGGAACGTATATTGAAATGGCTGTAACACAGCTTGTTATAAATCTGCGTTATGCTCTTATGAGCCTTTCGCTTTCGCAGAAATTAGACAAAAAGTTCACCTTGCTTAGTCGATTGGCGGTGGCTTTTGGCATAACCGACGAGATTTTTGCTGTGGCGTCAGGCAGACCCGGCGAAGTGTCGAAAGAGTACATGGGCGGACTGATTTCCCTGCCTGTAGTGGGCTGGGTGCTTGGCACGCTTTTAGGCGGTGTGGCAGGAGAAATTCTCCCTGCAAAGATAAATGCAGCCCTTGGCATAGCGATTTACGGAATGTTCATTGCCATTGTGGTTCCTGCCGTTAAAAAATCAATAGGTGCATTTGTGGTCGTGATAATTGCTGTGGCGTTAAGCTGCTGTTTAAAGTATATTCCGGTTTTAAACAGTATTTCAAGCGGATTTGCAATTATAATCTGTGCTGTTGCAGGGTCACTTGTCGGCGCAATTTTCTTCCCGATTAATGTTGATGAACAGGCGGTGACAGAAAATGAGTCATAGCATAGTGATTTATGTGGCAGTAATGGCAGGAGTAACATATCTTATCAGGGCAATTCCTTTAGCAGCATTCCGCAGAAAAATAAACAGTCGGTTTATTCGCAGCTTTCTTTATTATGTGCCCTATGCTGTACTGGGAGCAATGACAATTCCGGCGATATTTTACTCCACAGGGGATTTTATTTCAGCGGCAGTTGGCACAATTACAGCTTTTATTCTTGCCTATTTTAATCGTTCATTAATAGTTGTTGCGGTTTCAGCCTCACTGGCAGCATATCTTACTGAGCTTGCTGTGGGGTTATTCAGATAAAAAGGAGATTTTATGTCAACAATATGTGCAGTTTCCACACCTCTCGCACAGGGTGGAATTTCGGTAATACGAATCAGCGGAGAAAATGCTTTCCAAGTTGCCGAAAAGATTTTCAAACCCTTCGGAAATAAAAAAATAGAGGATATGCCGGGGCATACCTGCGTTTACGGACGTGTTGTCAACCCTGAAGATAACCGTCAGGTAGATGATGCATTGCTTACGATTTTCAGAGCACCGAAATCATACACAGGTGAAGATACGGCAGAAATCTCCTGCCATGGCGGAGTGTTTGTTACTAAAGAGGTGCTGCGGCTATGCATCGATGCCGGTGCAAAGCTTGCTGATAAAGGTGAATTTACCAAGCGTGCATTTATAAATGGAAAGCTCACACTTACTCAGGCAGAATCAGTTATGGACTTGATTTCAGCACAAGGGGAGCAGTCTTTAAGATCAGCAAATCTGACACGAGAAGGCCGTTTGTTTAAAGAAATTTCTGCATCAGCAAATGAGCTTGTGCATATTTTAGGGGAATTGGGTGCATGGGTTGATTATCCTGAGGAAGATTTGCCTGAAGTAGAAGTACCTGCTCTGACAGAATCGGTGCAGTCGGTACTGACTGCTATAAACCGAATACTGGCAGATTATGACAGCGGAATGATCTTGCGCAACGGCGCTGATACTGTCATTGCCGGAAAACCAAATGTTGGAAAATCAACGCTGATGAATATGCTTTTGGGATATGACCGTTCAATCGTTACCCATATTGCCGGTACTACCCGTGACGTAATTGAAGAAACGGCACGCCTGGGAGAAATAACACTAAAAATATCTGACACAGCCGGAATACGCAAAGCTGACAATCCTGTTGAACAGGTTGGCGTTGAGCTTGCACGAAAGAAAATAAAAGGCTGTGACGTGGTTATTGCCGTTTTTGACAGCTCAAAACCTTTAGATGATGAAGATTATGAACTTTTGGATTATATTAAAAAATACGGCAAAAGACTTCTTATAGTGCTTAACAAATCAGATTTGCCTGGGGTTACTACTCCGGAGCAAATGGCTGAATACAGTAAATACTGCGTGGTTATTTCCGCTAAGAACAATGAGGGCAGAGATGAAATCATTTCAAAGCTCAGCGAGATTTTTGCTTTAGGCGAATTTGACCCTGACAGTACAATATATGCCAATGAGCGTCAGAAAGCTTGTGCTGAAACCGCCAAGAAACAGCTGGAGCTTGCTCTTGAGGCTTTGCAGCTGGGAGATACCCTGGATGCTGTGACAGTTACTCTGGATGCAGCAGCTAATGCACTTTTAGAGCTGACAGGCGAAAAAGCATCTGATGCAGTTGTTAATGAAGTGTTCTCAAAATTCTGTGTGGGAAAATAATTTTGCATAAAAAAATACAGACCTTAACGGTCTGTATAAAACAAAAACAATGTGTAGAACAAAAGAAAGGAGACAACAAAATGAATGTTAAATTACATAACAGTAATTTTTAACACATTTATATTATAACTCCAATTTGACTTATAGTCAAGTTATTTTCGACAAAAACAGCATTAAATATACTATTTCAGCGTTTTTCACAAGCTTTACACATAGTTTTTATGCAGAAAAACAAGTTAAAATTTCCATTTTCGTTTATTTTTCACATCTTTAATTTATGTGAATTTTTTATGAACTTTTGCTTTTGCAAAGGCTAGGTCTTGACTTAGTATAAAAGTAATGTTATAATAATATAGTTGAAGCGCTGTTAGCTCAGCTGGATAGAGTGACTGGCTACGAACCAGTAGGCCAGGGGTTCGAATCCCTTACAGCGCACCAAGCACCGTAATTCTCTTTGAGTTATGGTGCTTTTTTTATAGTCTGATTTCTACAGGCTTGCCTGCTTCAATACTGTCAGGAGTTACAACGCTGTCCAGTGCAATTATTTTAACACCGGCTGATTCAGCGTCCTTTAAAGCATTTCCGAAGTCCCGGTGAGTTGCATAGTTAGGGGTAAAATATTTTACATTGCTCATTTGAATGAGAAAAATAATATAGGCTTCAAAGCCGTTTGATTTGCAGTCAATAAGCTCTTTAATATGCTTTAATCCACGAAGAGTCGGTGCGTCAGGAAACTTGCATATGCCGTTTTCTTCTAAGGTACAGCCTTTCACTTCAGCATATGCTTTTCGATTTCCGTCAGCTGACTCCATATAAAAATCAAAGCGTGAGTTTTTATATACGCTTTCAGGCTTTACAACAGCGTTTCTGCCAAGTAAATTGCCGTCTTTCAGCCATTGTTCAATGACCTTGTTAGGAACTTGACTGTCCATATTTATAAGTCTGCTGCCCTTTTCCACAGCGATAAGGTCATAGGCAGTTTTTCGGTTTGGATTGTCTGATTTTTCAAGATAAACCACGGCGTCAGGAGTAAGCAGCTCCCTGCACCTGCCTGTGTTCTTTACATGACAGACCTGGAGTTTACCGTCAATTTCAACATTGGCAATAAAGCGATTCGGTCGTGATTTAAAAAATCCTTGATGTATATTTTTATATTTAATAGCCATATTTTCTCCGTAAAGTAAAAGCCACTTTTGATTTGGTATCAGAAGTGGCTTTATTATTTTGTTATCTTGCTGAGTTATAGTACATTACAACCGGTGTTCCCATGGGGACGTTGTCATAAACAAATTTAGCGTCCTCCAAAGTCATATTTATACAGCCGTGAGAACCGTTGTATTTGTATATGTCACCGCCAAAGTAACCGTTTCTCCATGTGGAGTCATGGAGACCTATTCCAACGATTGCAACTCGTGTCCAATAGTTTGCCGTGCCTTCCCATGTGTCTCCGTCACTGTTTGAGCCCTTCATTTTATAGTTGGTTTGTTTATCCCAGACTTTGTAAACCCCAGGCAGAGTCGTTCTTGCTTCTGAAGTTGTCTGTCCGGAAACTATATCGCATTCACGGATAAGCTTACCGTTATTATAGTACCACAAATGCTGAGCAGTCAGATCTATTTCGATATATGTTTTGCCGATGTCGTCATTTGCCGTTCTGGCAGATTTAACTCCTGTGAAAACATAGTTTCCGTCGGCATAGTATACAGGGTCAACGCTTGAAACGTCTTTGCCTTTTTTAATGAGATCACAGAGGAGGTCACAGGTCTTTTCCTGATCTATCCACCAGCCGTATTTTGCGTCACTGCTTATAGGAATTATAATGTCACCCTGCAATGTTGCGTGGAACTTTCTTTCAGTATTGTATGTATCGTACTTTTCAGCCAGCTCTTCAACATATTTCATAACTTTGTCACGATTTGCAGTTAGATTACCCTTGCTGTCTACTTCAATCATATCTGTAATCCTGGTTCCGTCAAGGGTTTCTTTTGTGTAGTCAAAGTTTATGTTGATTTTCTGTTTTGCAGCGGCTTCAAATTTTGCCAGAGTATCGTTAAGGTCATCAGACTTAATTGTAGGATCAATGTAACATCCCGAATCAGCAGCTTTGATATTGAGGTTATCCTTTGAAACCTGCTCAAGAACATATTTTATAAGGACATCACGTTTCATATTGTCGCCGTAAACTTCCGGCTGAATTTTAAAAGTACCATCAGATTTAACTATTTTTGCATTGGCATTTTTTGTTTTTCCCCAGTCAGCTTTGTTGAGGAGATCTGTAAGCTTTTTTTCATCATACTTTGATTTTGGGGTAAATTTTTCTGTATTTTCACTGAAAAAGCTTTTTAACCATTGATTGTGGTCTACACGGGCATAAGCTGATGAAAGCTCATCGTAGGTATTCATTTTGTAGTCAAAGTCTGCCGTTGGGATTGTAACTAAAGTATTATCACGCTTTTCAATGTTTAAGTGGGTGGCTTTTGAATTATCATCAAAAAGCAGTT
>JBJFBR010000213.1:8041-19012 GCA_051888545.1 Oscillospiraceae bacterium | reverse complement strand
TCACGCTTTTCAATGTTTAAGTGGGTGGCTTTTGAATTATCATCAAAAAGCAGTTTAGCCTCTTCAAGAGTTTTTCCGCTTACATCAATGCCGTTTACTGTGGTATTAGGCAAAAATGTATTGCTGTATTTTTTGTTTCCGTAAGAGAATAGTCCGATTAAAACTCCAAGGATAACAATCAGAATTAAAACTATAATTCCGAAAATCAGAACTAAATTTTTCTTTTTGTTTTTCTTGTCTGATTTTTTATCTGTTGATTTTTTCTGCGATACTTTTGTTGCCATTATAATTTCCTTTCTTTTTAATTTGTTCTGTTTTTTCATTATAGCACATAAGAAAAGCATATGCAAGGTTTGATACCAAATTGAAACCTTTTTACGATGACAAAAAAAGACAGCCTTTGCACTGTCTTTTTTGTACATTTATTCAACGGTTCAGCTGTTTATCGTTTCCATCATAGCGTCAACAATTTCTTGAAATTTCCATGACGCAGGCTGTTCACGGTTAAGCAGTCCGAAGTTTTCGCCGTTGCCGAAAAATGCGCCGTTATCCCACCAAAGGCAGGGAACTCCATATTGCTTTGCTGCTTTGAGATAATATTTTACCCATTCAATGCGGTCATCATCATTAAACTTGTTCATAGCACCAAATTCCCCGATTATAACAGGAATATCCTTTGACAGGAAGTTCTGGTCTATGTTAGTGAATAAGCTGTCAATAGAAACCGTATCGCTTTTATCGCTGAACTTGTCTGTACCGTTTTTGTCCAATGCAAAGGAATAAGGCAGATATGCATGAATTGAAACAATAAGCTTGTCGTCTGTATTACTTGGCAGCTTTATAGCCTGCATAGAGCCTGCCATTGATGAGGCTGCATAGCCGGTAATGAGCAGATGACGTTTTGCATTGTTTCCTCCTGATTTTCTTACGGTATCATAAAAAGCCTTTTCATAATCGTTGATTATGCTTTGTGCTTCGGGTGTACCGTCAGTCCATTCGCTGGGAGTATTACGCAGACGAGGTTCGTTGAATCCTTCAAAGAGCAAATGCTCGTCATAGCCTTTGAATTCTTCTGCAATCTGTGACCATAAAGCAGTAATTTGCTTTATGTCCTCATCCTTGTTTTCGCTGTTTGGGAAATACCATTCTTCGTGGTGAGTGTTAAGAATCACATACATACCGTTGTCAAAGCCGTAGTCAACGATCTCCTTAACACGAGCCATCCACTTCTTATCAACGTTATAATTCTTGTCCATATGCTTGTCCCAGGTCACAGGTACACGCAATACATTAAAACCGGAGTCTTTTACAAGTTTTATCATATCTTCACGGGTTTCGGGATTTCCCCAGGAGGTTTCTGCATCCAATCCGTCGGCACCGGTGGATTCCATTGTGTTGCCAAGATTCCAGCCGATTTTCATATCAGCGACAAGCTCTTTTGAAGATATGTCTTTTATGGGATTTAATTTTTCAGTACTGCTCTCATTTTTCCTGCCAGCCGAAGAACTTCCGCATCCTGCAAATGCCGCCATAGCAAGACAGGCTGAAAGCATAATAGAAATCATTTTCTTAAACATAGTTACACTCCTGTGTTACGGTATAATAAGCTCAAGGCTTTGATTTTTCACAGCGGATATATAATCATCAATGGTTTTCAGCTCTTTTTCGGTTTGTATTCCGCTTATTCTGCTGCTTGAAAGATGATGATTGTCCGAGCCTGCCGTTATCGGCAGACCGTATTGCTGTGCATACCATTTTGCCCGGTCGTTGAATTTGTCATCGCAGTTTCCGGCATTGTATATTTCTACAGCGTCAGCAAGTTCAGGCAGGAGCTTTATTTCCTTGATGTAATCAGCCTCCCGGAAGGGGTGAGCATGAACAATAAATCCTCCTGCGTCGTGTACACGCTGAACATATTCGTAAACGCTTATGTCCATAACATTGTTGTTCTGATAAAGCCAGTCAAGGTCAACTCCATAGGTGAGCAGGTCTGCACCGTAGTATGAATACTCAATGCCAAAGAATACTTTAAGCCCGATTTTTTCTCCCTCGTTTTTTGCATTTTCGTATCCTTTGCAGTATTGCCTGCATCGGTCATACCAGTCATAGTAATTGTGTATGGCTGTATTTCCGTTGAAAAAGTGGTCGGTGACGATTATACCGTCATATCCAAGGTCCTTGTATCTTCTTGCCTGTTCCGCACCAGATGCTGTTGCACAACCGCTTGCTTCGGCAGTATGGAGATGTGTTTCATATCTGAACATTAAACTTCTATGCCTCTTTTGATAACCTCAAGACACATTCTGCCGTTGTGATAAGGGCATTTCCATGGTCCGACGATTTCTCTTGTCTGTCCCGGTACGTTTTCATAGGAAACTTCCCAGAACCATTCTCCGCCCTCACGCTTGTCCTTAACGTGATTTTTGATGTATTCCCAAACTGTCTTTGCAGAGTTTAAAAATTCCTTTTCACCGCTGTGCTGATAAGCGTTTATGAAACCGACAATAGATTCAGCCTGTACCCACCAGATACGGGTTTTGTCAATCTTGTCCTTGTCTCTTTCATTGTTTAAAGCACCGTTGTCAAGAGCAATTTTCTGAATGTTGTGAGAAATAATCAGATTCATTTCAGCAAATTCTTTTTTCAGTGTTTCGTCACCGAGAGCGTCGCAGGCTCTGTCCATAAGCCATGTTGCTTCAATGTCGTGACCGTAGGAGTGAACATCGCCGATAACCTCAAGCTTTGTGTCAAAGAATACTTTGAGAGCCTTTGTTTCAGGGTCAAATACCTTTTCTTTCATCTGACCAAGCAGAAATCTCAGACGTTCGCCGACTTTTTCATTCTTGTCAGCAATGTAAAGCTCTGTATAGCCTTCAATAAGATGCAGAATTGTGTTCATTGTCTTGTCGGCATGGAGACCGTTTTCTGAGAGGGCATCGTTGTCAATAAGTTTCCAGTCCTTAGAAAAAGCTTCTCTGTATCCGTATTCGTCAAGAGTATTGCTTTCAATGTCGTCAAAAAGCTTGTATGCAAGGTCAAGAGCTGTCTTGTCACCGCTGGCTTCATAGTATGCACTTAAAGCATAAATTGCAAATGCAATATTGTATGTGTGTTTCATAGTGTCAACAGGATTGCCCTTGTAGTCTACCATCCAGTATACACCGCCGTTGTCATAGTCAACACAGTAGTCTTTTATAAAACCATAGGTGTGAGTTGCATTTTCAAGATATTTTTTGTCCTTTAAAACGCTGTATGCTGTGGAATAAAACCAAAGTATTCTTGAGTGAAGAATTACACCCTTGTCAGCTTTTTTGTCAACATTAAGGTCATATCCCATATAGCCGTAAAATCCGCCGTTTTCATCGTCTCTGAGTTTTGCCCAGAATGGTTCGATTCCGTTTGTAAGTTCGTTTTTAACTTCTTCAATAAACATAATAATTTCTCCTATTTTATTTTTCTCGCTTCAATGTAAAAGCGTTTGTCGGCAGCGTGTCCCATTGAGAATGTTTTTCTCGGCAATGCACCGTCGCATATAACTGTGGGGAAAAGCTGCTCCTTGCCCATATCAGGGAGTAAAAATCCCAGAGTGTTTTCCTGCTGTGATAAATTCTTTACTACGTCTGTTCCATGAATATAGTCGATTTTTCCGCCTTTTTCCTTGATGTATCCGTCAAGGAACTGCTGAAGTGAGCCGACTGTGAGCTTGGACTGAGGATTGTGAATATAGAATTCTGTTTCTCTGCCTTTTTCGGTAACTACAATTTTCTGTTCTGATTTTTCACCGGAAAGTGCAAGCTTTTCAGTCATTTCAGCCATAAGATCATCCTTGTCTATTTCCGTAATAACACGGTGTATAGCTTCAAATTCCAATGCAGGTGAGTGTAGATTTACAATTTCCACCAAAGCATATCTTGCAGGGTGATTGGATAGATCCTTGTCCGGATTTTCTCTCTTGAGCATTTCATAGTATTCCTTTGCCGTTGCAAGGGAATGGTTTCCGTCACCCATGGCGTAAACCAAAGGAGATTTCTCGTTCAGACCGTATTTGCTGTTGAAAGAGTCAAGGTCTCCCAGCTTTTCAAGACCGCTGAAAACTGCCTTCTGCTGAGCGGAATTCAGAAGATAACCGCTGATCTTTCCGCTTTGTTTCATAAGTTCAAAGTCATATACTTTTGTCATGTCTGATTTCTGAGTTTCAAGAGGCTCAATGATTGACTTTTCCGTGTCATCAATTAGAATCATAATGTGAGGCAGTTCAAGAGCAGCACCGTTGCGTATTTTAACTCTGGGAGGAATACGTTCCACAACCGTCTGTTCTGTGGCACGGACGAGAGAATCGGAACCTTTGCGGTAGTCATATTCTTCAAGGTCTATTTTGCCCACAATTCCGGCTCTCATTTTTCCGTCAGTCTGCATGCGTTCAATATAAATAAGAGCGTCTTTGTATTCTTCAAAAACCCCGTCATTTATATAGCTGTCCATATTTTCGTGAATTCTGTTTATTCTGTCTTCAAGATTTTTGTCTTCAAGATAAGCCTCAGGCAGAATAAGGTCATAAGCTGATTTAGCACCGTCAGTTATTTTTTCAACGTCTTTCCAGTATTCCGGCTGAGATGTAAATTGGTCGCAGGCTATGCAAGCCCATTTTTCCATGGGTTGGTTTTTCGGCAGTAAAATATCTGCGCTTTGAAAAGCAGTCATCAAAACACTCCTTTGTATTGTCTTCAAAAATAAAGGACTGTCCGAAAGGGCAGTCCCTGCTTTTTTATGCCCTCTTTTCAGGGTGATTTTATTATTGCTTCTGTTCAGGTTTTCTCATGCCGCAGCACTTTTTGTATTTCTTTCCGCTGCCGCATGGACAAGGATCGTTAGGACCAACCTTTTTGGCGTGTCTTGTCATTGCAGGAGCAGTAGGCTCAGGCTTGAGCACTTCTTCACGCTTAGGCGCAGGTTCTTCTTTCTGAACCTTGATAGTGAAGAGCATTCTTACTGTTTCTTCACGGATTGAGTCAACCATGGCATCGAACATTTCAAAGCCTTCAATACGGTATTCAACAACAGGATCGTGCTGACCGTATGAACGCAGACCGATACCCTTTTTCAGTTCGTCCATGTCGTCAATATGAGCCATCCACTTTGTATCAACAACTTTAAGAAGAATTACACGCTCAATTTCACGCAAAAGCTCGCTTCCAAGCTCTTCTTCACGCTTAGCATAAATGCTTTCTGCACGTTCGTGGAGCATATCCCTGATTTCTTTCTTTGAAATCCTGTCAAGTTCTTCTGTAGTATAGTTGAAGTCATCATCAACAGTAATAACGCCAAGGAGTCTGTCTTTAAGACCTCTTAAATTCCAGTTGTCGTGAACATCATCATCAAGGAGATAGCTGTCAATGCAGCTGTCAATGTATTCGTCAATCATGCTGACAATGTAATCGTGAATGTCTTCACCGTTAAGAACTTTCTGACGCTGACCGTAAATGATCTCACGCTGTTTGTTCATAACATCGTCAAAGTTAAGAACGTTCTTTCTGATGTTGAAGTTTCTGCCTTCAATCTTCTTCTGAGATGATTCAATAACATTGGTGAGCATTTTTGACTGTATCGGCATATCCTCTTCAACTTTGAGTGAGTCCATCATCTTTGTAACTCTTTCACCGCCGAAGATTCTCATAAGATCGTCTTCCAATGAGAGGAAGAACTTGCTTTCGCCCGGGTCACCCTGACGTCCGGAACGACCTCTTAACTGATTGTCAATACGTCTTGCTTCGTGGCGTTCAGTACCGATAATGTAAAGACCGCCTGCTTCCTTAACAGCCTCAGCCTTTTCCTTTACTTCTGCTGAGTACTTTTCATAAAGCTCTTTATAAACCCTTCTTGCTTCAAGAATTGTTTCGTCATCAGTTTCTGCAAATCCTGTAGCGTCAACAATGATTTCTTCAGGAATCTCCATTTTAGCCATTTGAGCTGTTGCAAGATATTCAGCGTTACCGCCCAGCATAATATCAGTACCACGTCCTGCCATGTTTGTTGCAATGGTTATTGCGTTAAGCTTACCTGCCTGTGCAACGATCTGTGCTTCTTTTTCGTGGTATTTAGCATTCAGTACTTCGTGCTTTATGCCTTTGTTTTTGAGAAGTCTTGAAAGATATTCTGATTTTTCGATTGAAACTGTACCCACAAGCACAGGCTGTCCCTTTGCGTGACATTCCTCAATCTGCTTGATAACAGCGTCAAATTTAGCTTTTTCTGTCTTGTATACAACATCAGGATGGTCGATTCTGATAACAGGCTTGTTTGTAGGAACTTCAATAACGTCCAGCTTGTAAATCTCTCTGAATTCGTCTTCCTCAGTAAGAGCAGTACCTGTCATACCTGAAAGCTTGCTGTAAAGTCTGAAGTAGTTCTGATATGTAATGGTTGCGATAGTTTTTGATTCTCTTAAAATCTTAACGCCTTCCTTGGCTTCAATAGCCTGATGAAGTCCGTCATTGAATCGTCTTCCTATCATTGTACGGCCTGTGAATTCATCAACGATAAGAACCTCGCCGTCTTTTACAACATAGTCAATGTCTTTTCTCATTGTACCGTTGGCTTTGATAGCCTGGTTAATATGGTGTAAAAGCGTCATATTGTCAGCGTCCATAAGATTTATAACGCCGAAAGCTTTTTCAGCTTTTTTAACACCTGATTTTGTAAGAGTAGCTGTTCTTGCCTTTTCGTCAACAATATAGTCACCGTCAAGCTGGTCATTGTCTGCTTTATCGTCCATTTCAACAACAGTAACAGGTTTTAATGTCTTGGCAAACTTGTCTGCCACAACATAAAGATCAGTAGATTTGTCTCCCGGCCCGGAAATAATAAGAGGAGTTCTTGCTTCATCAATGAGGATTGAGTCCACTTCGTCCACAATGGCAAAGGCATGTTCATCACGCTGAACCTTCTCGCTTTTGTATATAACCATATTGTCACGGAGGTAGTCGAAACCGAACTCACTGTTTGTACCGTATGTAATGTCGGCATTGTATGCTTTTCTTTTTTCTTCCTTGTCCATTCCGGAAAGAACAACGCCGATGGTAAGTCCCAGGAATCTGTAAACCTTGCCCATTTCTTCTGACTGGAATTTTGCAAGATATTCGTTTACAGTTACAACGTGAACGCCCTTGCCGGCAAGAGCATTTGCATATGCTGCAAGACAAGCAACGAGAGTTTTACCTTCACCTGTTTTCATTTCGGCGATTCTGCCCTGGTGAAGAACAATAGCACCGAGAATCTGTACAGGGAAAGGCTTTTTGCCGAGAACACGGTAAGCGGCCTCGCGGCATACAGCCAAAGCCTCAGGGAGAATGTCGTCAAGAGTAGTAACTCCGTCAGCAAGACGATCTCTGAGGATTGAGGTTTGTTCCTTCAATTCTTCATCAGACATAGGCTGATATGTGGGCTCAAGGTCAAGAACCTTTTGCTTTATTGGTTCCATTCGCTTGAGCTCTTTCTTTGAATAATTTCCGAATATTTTATCAAGAATTGCCATTTTCTTTCATTCCACCTTGTTTTTAAAAATCAGTTTATATATATAACTATACATATTTTATTATACACTATATACATATAACTGTCAAGCAAATTTTATTTTAGTATTATGTATATATAATGTCGAAAAAATGCAATATATGTTGTTAGAAACAATGAAAATAAAAATTTGCAAATAAAATTATATAATTCCCTTGACAAATTATTAATCTGTGGTATAATATAATTAAAAGAGGGTGACGAGATGAACAAAAGCGTGTATAGTCTGGTGCTTGCAGATGATGTTGTTGAGGCAATAGATGAAATGGCATATTCTATGGGAACAAGCCGGTCAAATCTTATAAATCAGATACTTGCAGAAAAGGTGAGTATGATAACTCCCGAAATGCGTATAAGAGAAATGTTTTCGCTGATGGAAAAGCTTATGGACAGCAGATTCAAGTTTATGGATCACCCGTCAGAAACAATGCTTATGGCGAAAAGCCCGCTGAAATATAAGTATAAGCCTACAATAAAATATAATGTAGAGCTTTTCAGGGCAATAGAGAACAGCTGTGTGGGCAGATTGAAAATTTCTATGCGAACGCAGAGTGATGAGCTTATAAAAGCATTGAACAGCTTTTTTGCATATTGGATATATCTTGAGAACAAGTATCTGGGTACAGATAAACTCTGGAAGACATCAGACGCCAGCTATGAAAGGGAATTTTATCTGGGTGAAGATGTAAGCTTATCCACTCAGGAGATAGCTGAAAGCATAAGCGATTATGTAAATGCTCTTGATGACAGTATAAAGTTTTATTTCGAGAATATGGATAATAAAGCTCTGGTGCAGAAAGAGGTGCTTGGTAAATATCTGAATTTAATAGGTAAATAATAAACAAGGCAACAAAATAATATAGAGAGATAAACAACAAAAGGAGGAGTTTTTATGAACACACAAAAGTTTACACAAAAGTCTCTTGAGGCTATTGGTGAGGCTCAGTCCATTGCGACAAGAAATTCCAATCAGACAGTGGACGAGGAACATCTTTTGCTTGCATTAATGCAGCAGGAAAACAGCCTTACGGCGGAACTTGTTACAAAAATGGGCAAAGGTGCAAAAACCTTTGAGCAGGCTTTGCAGAAAGCAGTGGATAATCTGCCTAAGGTACAGATAGGCGGACGTGCCGCAGACCAGGTTTATGTTTCATCAGAATTGAACAGAGCATTGACAGAGGCAGAATCTCAGGCAGAAAGAATGAAGGACGAGTATGTTTCGGTTGAGCATATCGTGTTGGGTATTTTTGAATACCCCAATAAAGCTGTAAGCGATATTTTTTCGCAGCTTGGCATTAAAAAATCAGAATTTCTTACCGCTTTGAGAGAAGTCAGAGGAAATGCCACCGTTACAAGTCAGAATCCTGAGGAAACTTATAATGTGCTGAAAAAGTACGGACAGGAGCTTGTAGAGCTTGCAAGAAATAATAAAATCGACCCTGTTATCGGCAGAGATAAGGAAATACGAAATGTAATCCGTATCCTTTCCAGAAAGACAAAAAATAACCCTGTGCTTATAGGTGAGCCCGGTGTTGGTAAAACTGCCATAGCAGAAGGACTTGCATTGAGAATTGTCCGGGGGGATGTTCCTGACAGCCTGAAGGACAGAAAAATTTTCTCGCTGGATATGGGTGCACTTGTTGCAGGTGCAAAATACCGCGGTGAGTTTGAAGAACGTCTGAAAGCTGTTTTGCAGGAAATCAAAAAGAGTGAAGGACAAATCATTCTGTTTATTGATGAGCTCCATACAATCGTGGGAGCAGGAAAAACTGACGGTGCAATGGATGCAGGAAACCTTTTGAAACCAATGCTTGCTAGAGGAGAGCTCCACTGTATCGGTGCAACTACATTGAACGAATACCGTGAATATATTGAAAAGGATGCAGCTCTTGAAAGACGTTTCCAGACTGTAATGGTTGATGAGCCTACAGTAGAGGATACAATATCAATACTTCGTGGACTTAAAGAGCGTTACGAGGTTTATCACGGTGTAAAAATTCAGGACCAGGCGCTTATTGCAGCAGCCACCCTTTCAAATAGATATATCACCGACAGATTTTTGCCTGATAAGGCAATAGATCTGGTGGATGAGGCTTGTGCCCTTATCCGTACCGAAATGGATTCAATGCCTACAGAGCTTGATGAAATTCAGCGTAAAATTATGCAGCATGAAATTGAAGAAGCAGCATTGAAAAAAGAAACGGATAAGCTTGCGGTTGAACATCTTAAAGAGGTGCAGAAAGAGCTTTCGGAACTTCGTGAGCAGTTCAATGCAATGAAAGCAAAGTGGGAAAACGAAAAATCTGCTATCACCAAGGTGCAGAAGCTCCGTGAAGATATAGAAAGCGTTAATGCTGAAATTGATAAGGCTGAGAGAACTTATGATCTGAATAAAGCAGCCGAGCTGAAATACGGCAGACTCCCTGAACTGAAAAAGCAGCTGGAGGAGGAAGAAAAACTTGCCGATGCAGCCCATAAGGAGAAAAATTCACTTTTGCGTGATAAGGTAACAGAAGAAGAAATCGCCAAAATTGTGGGCAGATGGACAGGTATTCCAGTTTCAAAACTTATGGAGGGCGAGCGTGAAAAGCTGCTTGGACTTGAAGACATACTTCATAAGAGAGTTATCGGACAGGACGAGGCTGTAACAAAGGTTACTGAGGCGATCTGGCGTTCAAGAGCTGGTATTGCAAACCCAAATCAGCCAATCGGTTCATTCCTGTTTTTAGGACCTACCGGAGTAGGTAAAACAGAGCTTGCAAAGGCTCTTGCACAGGCACTTTTTGATGATGAAAAGAACATTGTGCGAATTGATATGTCGGAGTATATGGAGAAATTCAGCGTAAGCCGTCTGATCGGAGCGCCTCCGGGATATGTCGGATATGAAGAAGGCGGACAGCTGACCGAAGCAGTAAGAAGAAAGCCATATTCGGTAGTTTTGCTTGATGAGATTGAAAAGGCACACCCTGATGTTTTCAATATTCTTCTGCAGGTGCTTGATGACGGAAGAATTACCGATTCACAGGGCAGAACGGTTGACTTCAAGAATACAATAATTATTCTTACTTCAAATCTTGGTTCACCGTATATTCTTGATGGAATTGAAGAAAACGGCGAAATTTCACAGGAGGCCCGTGATAAGGTAGATAAGCTTCTGAAACAGCAGTTCAGACCTGAATTTCTGAACCGTCTTGATGAGATCATCTACTATAAGCCGTTGCAGAAGACTCAGATACTCAAGATAGTTGACCTTATGCTTGATGAACTGAGAGGACGTCTTGAAGATAAGCATGTTGAGGTTGAAGTTACTCAAAGGGCAAAGGATGCGATCATAGATCAGGGCTTTGACCCGAACTACGGTGCAAGACCGCTTAAGAGATTTATACAGCGTAAGGTTGAAAC
>JBJFBR010000213.1:1439-7941 GCA_051888545.1 Oscillospiraceae bacterium | reverse complement strand
TTTGTATAGTAAACAGATTATTTATTTTTGTGTTTTGCCTCATAGCAAGCAAGTCTTTGCTGATCGTCCTCAAATTTTTCATGTTGCTGAAGTGAATTTGAAATTGCATTTTCCGCATCGTTGGGGGCAAGAGTTTCCTTGTCTTTGCCGAATACGAATTTAAGCAGGATAGGAGTAACAATAGTTGTGGCGACGACCATAATGACAATAGGCGTGAATACTTCCTGTCCCATAAGACCAACCGCTTGTCCTTTTGTTGCCACAATAAGAGCAACTTCTCCTCGTGATATCATACCTGTTGCAATTTGCAGGGATTCTTTGTTGCTGTATCTGCATATCTTTGCACCAAAACCGCATCCGATAATTTTTGTAATAATGGCAACGAGCACCAGAAGAAGTGTGAAAGCTATAAGTGAGCCGGAAAGAGAAATTTTTGTCATTTTCAAACCTATGCTTGCAAAGAATACTGGTGACAAAAGCATGTAAGATAAAGTTTCAAATCGGTTGCTGATGTATGTTACACTCTTGCTGTTTGAAATTGCAAGGCCGGCAACGAATGCACCGGTGATATCTGCAACGCCGAAAAATCTCTCAGCGACATATGATAATACAAGGCAGAATACAAATGATATAATAACATGACGTCTGAGGTCACGCTTATCTCTTTCACGCCATTTAATAAGCACGAAGTGATAAAGCAATGCTGCCAGAACAGCAACAACGAAAAATCCCACGATTTTCAAAAGAACTATTGCAATGCTTACTCCTGAGCCTGCAAGAGAGGTTATAATTGTCAGAGCGATAATTCCCAGGATATCATCAATAAGCGCCGCACCCAGGATAGCATTTCCGGCACGGGTGTTAAGCTTGCCCAGTTCTTTAAGTGTTTCAACTGAGATTGAAACAGAAGTGGCAGTAAGCACAATTCCAATGAACATATACTGTAATGTTGTTGAAGTAGGCAGATTGTCTGATGCACCCACATGGAAGAAGTATGCCAGTAAAAATCCGCCGCCTAAAGGCACAAGAACACCAAGCAGGGCGATTAAGAAGGAAGCTTTGCCCGTCTTTTTAAGCTCTTTAATATCAGTTTCCAGACCTGCTGTGAACATAAGAACAATAACGCCAAGCTCAGAAAGGTCAGTGAAGAAAGTGGTTTCTTTAACAATTCCCAAAACAGCAGGTCCGAGAATAAGTCCTGCACATAATGCACCTACTACCTGTGGAAGTTTGATTTTTTTTGATATAAGACCAAATGCCTTTGTTGAGAGCAAAATGATTGCCAGGAACAACAAAAAACTGTAATCCATAAGTTACATCTCCTCTGTTTTAGTTTTAAACCACTAATTATTATATTCCTAAATATTAAAGCTGTCAACCAAAAAATGATTGACAGCTTTGTTTATTGATATTATTTGTTTGTTTTTATGTAAATATCCGCAGGTTTGAGTGATGTTTTCAGTTTTTTTGCTGTATAAGCAGAAGAAAAACTTATTTTTCCTTAATGTCAATATAAGTTTTCATAAGCTCAACAGCATTTTCTATACCGATTTTTGAAGAATTAACACAAAGGTCATAGTTTTTTGCAGTTCCCCACTTTTTGTCGGTGTAGTAGTTGTAATAGTTTGCTCTGCGCTTGTCGGTTTTTTTGATAAAATCTTCAACCTTGTTTTTTTCAATGTCATATCTTGAGCATATGCGTTTTTTCTTGTCAGCCATATCTGCCATAACAAAGAAGTTTATAACATTGTCATAATCCTCAAGAACATAGTCGGCACAGCGTCCTACAATAACGCATGGACCTTCGTCTGCAATTTTCTTTATTGCTTCAAACTGAGCAAGAAAAAGCTGGTGATTGAGAGGCATTTGTGTATTGAGCATTCCGTTGCTGTCAAGGGAATAGTCGCCCATTACAAGAGAGAACAAAAAGCTTCCCGAACTGTTTTCGTCATGGGATTCAAAAAGCTCTTTGCAGATACCGCTGTTTTTGGCAGCACGTTCAAGCAGCTCCTTGTCATAAAAAGGAATGTTAAGCTCTTGAGCAAGTTTTTTACCGATTTCGTGTCCGCCGCTTCCGAATTCACGGCTTATTGTGATGATTGATTTCATAATTCGCTTTCCTCCCGTGCTGCTTAATAAATGTAACATATAATGATTATATCATATTTTTTAATTTTTGTACATAAAGTCAAAGACAAAAACTTTTACAAATTTGTTTTAATTCTTTTGTGCATATGTTACAAATCATAGCTGACATAAAGCTTAAAAGTGCTATATACGTCAAAAATATATACTTTTTTTCAAAAAATGCTTAAAAAGAAAAGCTTTGAAATGTCTTTTATAAGTTTTCAGCCGTAAAGTGAAAAGTTTTTGTTAAATTGCGTGGGATAATGTCATAGAAAGGGTAGCTTTGCAGGGTTTTTCAGCTTGTTTCATATTTTATTCATACTTGAAAATATGGCAGATATGTGTTATCATAGATTATGGATTATGGAGGTGATCAGGTGCTTCCAAAACAATTAAATAATGAAATTACATATGTTAAAGGCGTTGGTCCTAAGCGTGCTCAGCTTTATAATAAGCTGGGGGTTTATACGGTTGATGATTTGCTGAATTTTTTCCCCAGAGATTATCTTGATCTTTCCGAGACTTTGTCGGTAACTAAGGCGGCTGAAAGCCCGGAAGAGTTTTGCGCTGTAAAATGCAGGGCTGTAAAAAAGCTTGCTCCTGCGAGGATTCGTAAAGGACTGACCGTTTATAAGGCTGTTTTTACAGATGATGAAGCTGATCTGACGGTGGTTATTTATAACAGCGAATTCGGGTTTAACAGAATTGCTGAGGGTGAAGAATATATCCTTTACGGTAAGGTTACAGGGAATTTGTTAAGACATGAAATGTCAAGCCCTATGATTTTTTCGGCGGATATTCCCACAAAGCTTTTGCCTGTTTATCATCTTACAGAGGGATTGAATCAGAATCTTGTAAGGCAGGCTGTGAAAAATGCCATTGCTTATCTCAATGACAGTATCTATGAACCTATGCCGAAAAAAATAATGGCAGAGTATCACCTTTGTTCATATGACTTTGCTGTTGAGAATATACATTTTCCAAAGGATGAACATAGCTTTGAAATTGCAAAAAGACGTCTGGTTTTTGATGAGCTGATGATTCTCCGTCTGGGAATGGGTCTGATGAGAGCAAAGTCAGATAATTCCACAGGATGTAAAATGTATTCAAGGTCTATGGATGAGTTTTATAATTCTCTGCCCTTTGAACTTACTTCAGGGCAAAAAAATGCAGTTGATGACTGTATTGCGGATATGTGTTCCGGCAATCCTATGAACAGACTGATTCAGGGTGATGTGGGCTCAGGCAAGACTGCTGTGGCGGCAGCTGCGGCATATTTTGCATATAAAAACGGTTTTCAGACAGCCATAATGGCTCCGACTGAAATTCTTGCGGCACAGCATTATAAGACATTTTCCGATTTTTTAGAGCCTTTGGGAATAAAGGTTGCACTGCTGACAGGTTCGCTTACGGTCAGACAGAAAAAAGTTCTGAAAGAGCAGATTGCAAAAGGCGAATATTCTGTTGTGGCAGGAACTCATGCTCTTGTGCAGCAGTCAACAGAATTTGATAAGCTGGGATTGGTTATAACCGATGAACAGCATAGATTTGGTGTTGAACAGCGGGCAGCTCTGGCTGAAAAGGGCGAAAATCCTCATAAGCTTGTAATGTCGGCTACCCCTATACCAAGAACATTGGCACTTATGATTTATGGTGATCTGGATATTTCAATGCTTACTCAGCTTCCCAAGGGCAGACAGCCGGTTGAAACTTTTGCCGTAACGGGAAAGCTGAGAAAAAGAGCCTTTGGCTTTGTAAAAGATATTCTTGACCAAGGCAGACAGGGGTATATTGTATGTCCTATGATTGAGGAAAATGATACGCAGCTGCAGGATGTAAAAAGCTATGCAAAAAAGCTTTCGGAAGAAGATTTTAAGGATTATAGAATCGGTTTGCTCCACGGACGGCTTGCTCCTGAAGAAAAGGAAGAAATTATGACTCGGTTTAAGGAGCATAAAATTGATTTGCTGGTTTCAACAACGGTTATTGAGGTCGGAATAGATGTTCCCAATGCGGCGGTCATTGTCATAGAAAATGCCGACAGATTCGGGCTTTCCCAGCTTCATCAGCTGAGAGGCCGTGTGGGCAGAGGAAAGTATAAATCTTATTGTATTCTGATTACAGATAACGTGACCGAAGACAGCAGGAAGCGTCTTAATCTGATGAGTAAGACCGCAGACGGCTTTAAGATTTCAGAAGAAGATTTAAAGCTGAGAGGCCCGGGGGATTTTTTCGGCAGCAGACAGCATGGCTTGCCGCCGCTGAAAATTGCGGATTTGTATTCGGATGTGGAAATTTTAAAAGAGGCTCAGTCGGCTGCCGATGAGGTTCTTGCAGATGACAGCAGGCTTGAAAATCCGGAAAACAGAGATTTAAAACAGCTTGCGGAAAAGCTGTTCAAGGATAAATTGCTTGATTGAAAGGGTGTTTAAAATGGAACAAAATGTAAATGAGGTTATGCAGAAGCGAATGGAAAAGACCGCTGAAAATCTGCGTAAAAACAATATGGAAGCGTATATTGCGAAAGATTCAGCAGAGGCTGTGAAGATTGTTGAAAGCATTCTGAAGGAAGGAGAAACAATTTCCTGCGGAGGTTCGGTTTCACTGAAAGAAAGCGGAGTTATGGAGCTTATGACATCAGGGAAGTACAACTTTTTGGACCGTTCAAAAGCTGAAACACCTGAAGAGGTAGAAGAAGTTTACCGCAAAGTATTTTCCTGCGACACATTTCTGACATCTGCAAATGCTGTTACACAAAACGGTGAGATTTACAATGTTGACGGAAATTCAAACCGGGTTGCCGCAATCTGCTACGGACCGAAATCGGTTATTTTCATTGTTGGAATGAACAAAATAGTAAGAAATATTGACGAAGCTATTGTGCGTGTCAAGACTACAGCTGCACCAATGAACACCTGTCGATTGAATTGTCAGACACCATGCAGCAAAACAGGAGAATGTGTTTCACTGGCTGAAAAAGGTGATATGTGTGCAGGCTGTCAGACTGATGCGAGAATATGCTGCAACTATGTAGTGTCTGCTCGTCAGAGACACAAGAACAGATTCAAGGTTATACTTGTAGCTGAAAATCTTGGATACTAGGGGGATTTTATGGACTCTTTAAAATTTTTGTTATACACCTTAGGAAGAATCGGAGTTTTTATACTTGTAAATATTTTTGGTGCATTCTGCGGCAAAATCATAATACCTGTTCTGGCAAGCTTTGTGCCTAACAAATCAGCAGCGTTTGATATTCTCACCGGTGATATATTCGGCTCGGTAGTGGCATGGTTTATAGTTCTGATTTTTATGCTGGTTTTGTTTTTTGATGATGGAAAGCGTCATGCTGCATATGAAATCTGGAGCGGCATAAACGTAATTATCCCATTATTTTTTATGCTGGCAATTTATTATGTTCCCACTATTTTTTACAGCAACATCCACACCAAAAGTTTCGGAAACTTCTTTTTTAAAACATTTTATGAGGCAGTTGAATGGATAAGAATTAAGTTCAGCGTTGAATACACCTATGCCTCTGCCTTTGGAATCGGTGTGATTTTACTGGCAATTTATGTGACATATTTTATTAGCTACAAGTTATACAGACACAAGCACAAGCATCTGTTTTTAAACGAAGAATAAACAAAAGAACCCCGATTTTTTCGGGGTTCTGTATTTCTACTCGGAAATATATTCTCTTACTCTCAGTTTAATGCCTATACTGTCGGCAAGCTTCTGAGATTTTTCAATCTCCTCTTTACCGATGACATCAACTACTGTGAACATTGTGGCAGGCACATATTTACTCACATTTTCTGCAAATTTCAGCATTGCTTCAAAGCAGTCTGCATCTTTGAAAGACGGTCTTGTGACCTTATAATATTCATCTTTATCGGGAGCATTCAGGCTTATGGAAACAGTATCCACAAGGCCTTTAAAGTCGGCGGAAATATCTCGCTTATTGATTAAATCTCCCAGACCGTTTGTATTAAGGCGTATGGGCGTTTTGGAAACCGAACGAATATATTTTGACGTTTCTTTTAAAATTTCAAGCTCGTTGGTTGGTTCGCCATAGCCGCAGAATATGATTTCCTTATAGCTATTCAAATCCCTTGTCCTGAGATTTTCAATTACTTCATTGGCAGTTGGCTGATGCTCCAGCCAAAGGGGATCAGAACCATATGCACCGTCACCGTTATTTCTGATACAGAATGTACAGTTGCACGGGCATTTATTTGTAATATTAAGATAAAGCTTGTCTTCAATTTCATATGATATAGTCATTGATTTCTGCATTTTTTAACCTCCGGATTATATATAAATAAATTCTTGACAAATATTGTTTTTATGGTATAATAAATATAAAGAGAGGGTG
>JBJFBR010000213.1:0-1339 GCA_051888545.1 Oscillospiraceae bacterium | reverse complement strand
TCTTGACAAATATTGTTTTTATGGTATAATAAATATAAAGAGAGGGTGTCCGAGATAAACGGCTTACCTCCAAGTCTGACTAATTTTTGAATAGTCGCCTTATGTGGTAGTTAGGCGGCTATTTCTTTTTATTATCACTAAGATTTATAATCTCAATTACTACTAATAACAAAGTAAGTATTTCAATTATACCCATAATAATGCACCTCCGTTTCCGGAGGATTATTAAAAAATCTGCCGTCTACCGTTATAAACAGACACCCTTAGATATTATTATATCACGGGTGTATATTTTTTGTCAATTTTTTTGCCCTGCCAGGAGTTTCGTCTTACAAGCTCCTTATCAATTTCATTCATTACACAGAACTTTTTCAAGCTCCAGAGCGGTGCAATTAAATCATCCTTTGCACCGTCACCTGTTACCCGCTGAATGATTACATCTTCAGGCAAAACTTCAAGCTGATTGCACACAACATTAACATATCTATCCCGCTCCATAGCTTTAACTTGTCCCTGCTCATACATTTTTTCAAGCTGTGTGCCCTTCAGAATATGCAAAAGGTGAATTTTTATACTATGAATTCCAAGCTCGCCGACAGTTTTTGCTGTTTCAAGCATCATATCTTCGCTTTCGCCGGGCAGACCGTTAATTATATGCACACAGATGTTTATGCCCCGTTTTTTCAGCATTTCAAAGCCTTGGAGAAAATCTGCATAGGTATGACAGCGGTTACACAGAAGAGCCGTTTTATCAAAAATCGTTTGCAGTCCAAGCTCAACGGTAAGATATGTTTTCCGGGAAAATTCCTGCAGCAAATCGGCGATTTCTTCGGTTATGCAATCGGCTCTTGTAGCAATGCTGAGTCCTACGGCATTATCCAGAGAAAGTGCGGCGGTATACATTTTTCGCAGTGTTTCAACATCTCCATAGGTATTTGAGCCTGCCTGAAAATAGGGTATACAAAGAGCATCATCCCATTTTTTGCTCATCTTTTCACGGATTTCAGTATATTGCTCCAGAATATCCTCTTCCGGATTTCCTGCAAAATCACCGCTCATTTTTGCTGAGCAGAATATGCATCCGCCTGTTCCCTTTGTACCGTCACGGTTCGGACAGCCGAGATCTGCATTCAGGGAAACCTTGAAAACCTTTTTGCCGAAACGATGTCTCAGATAATAGTTATATGTCTGATAACGCTTATTGTCATCGGAATATTTAAACGGGCTATTCATTTATTTACTGCTCCTGACTTGGCGGAATGGTTGTGGTCACAATAATTTCCGGCGGATTTGTATTTATTGTAGTTGTGGTTGTTGTTTCTCTGCTTTGTGCTGCAGT
>JBJFBR010000212.1:0-7730 GCA_051888545.1 Oscillospiraceae bacterium | reverse complement strand
CACATCTTGATACTATTTGTAAGGCTTTAAAATGTGATATAAATGATATTTTAAAGCTTTAAGAATACCAATAAAAAGTATTTTAATAAACGAAAGCAGTGATTTGTTGAAACATTTCACTGCTTTTTTGCATTTTGCGTGTCAATTTTTTGCGTTTTGCGTGTCAAGCAACAAGGTGCACAAATCGCAAGTTGTGATTTTGTATGTTTTGTCAATTAACATGATTCTTTTTTATCCTCTATTATTACTAGCAACGTTTTTGCAAAAGTACAGCTTTTTTTTATTGGATTTTTTTAAATTTCGTATGCTTGCACAAAATCGGGGCTGATTTTTTGTAGAGTTTGCTCTCACTTGTATACGGAAAGAAGTTGAGGTTTTAACAACCATTTTGTCAGCAATTCTTTTAAAGTTTGTATCTCTGCACAAAATCAGAACAGAAATCTTGTATGGTTTGCTCTCATATGTATACGGGTAGAAGCAGCTATTTTTGCAACCGGATTTGATAAAATAATTTTCAAATTATATGTCTTCTTTTCGATTTTCAAGATTCTATGTTTCACCCTTATGCCCGGGCAAAATTTATCCAAACAAAAAAGCCCGTACATATTTCAGTTTCACGATTCTACAAGGAGATACAACTATCCCGTTGATTAAAATCGTGCCTGAAAATATGTACGAGCTTAAGGCTCTGAGTTCTTTCAATATGTTTATGTATGTTATAGGCACATTATTTAATTGTCATTTTATGTTGAACGTTGTCGTTCTGTAATTAGTGTAACATAAATTGAAATACTTGTCAATGGGTATGCAAAATTTTGTTTATCCTTGTGTATTTGACATTCATTTAAGAACGTTAGTTTGTAATTCTTGTTGTGGCAGTGTGCCACCCTCTTGTGCGAAAACGTAATCGTGGTTAATTAAATTTTGATGTAATATATTTTGAAAATCACTTGATTTTTCAGATAAAATATAGTATACTTTTATTAAACGATTTAGAAAAGTGAGGTGCATAGTTATGTCTCGAAAGGATAATTCCACTAACAAAATCAGAATAGTAAAATTCATTTTGAAGAAAATTGAAACTTCAAAACCCGAAATTGCTGCCGAATTGGGGCTTAGTATGCCAACTGTTTTGCAAAACGTCAAAGAACTGGTACAGTCAGGTCTTGTAATTGAAGCAGGAAAATACGAATCCACCGGAGGACGAAAGGCAAGTGTTCTGTCAATAGCGGGAAATAGTAAGCACTCGGTAGGTATAGATATTACCACTAATCATATTAGCTATGTATTAATCGATTTATGCGGTTGCATTATTGCCAAAAAGCGTTTGAAATCGACATTTAAAAATGATCCGGCTTATTACGAGGGTGTTGCCGATAATCTTGAAAAATTTTTAATTGAAACCAAATCAGACAGGACAAAAATCCTTGGAGTCGGCGTTTCTTTTCCAGGAATCATAGATAAACAAAATGAAACCCTTGTGCGTTCTCATGTTTTAAAGCAGGATCATCTGAGCCTGAGATCCTTGAGTCAGCTTATCCCATATCCGACAGCGTATGAGAACGACGCCAACAGCGCATTGATCGCGGAAATGAAATATATAGATACGGATATGATATATCTTTCGTTAAGTAACAGCGTTGGCGGAGCTGTTTATACGGACGGCAAAATTTACGAAGGCAATCATCGAAGAAGCGCCGAATTCGGACATATGATAATCGAAACAAACGGAAAGCAATGCTATTGTGGAAAAAAAGGCTGTGCCGATGCATACTGTTCAGCTGAAGTTCTTCTTCGGTATGCAGATTCGCTGGAAGATTTCTTTATGAAATTAGAAAGCAAGGATAAAACTATACAAAAGGTATGGGACGAATACCTAGACCGTCTTGCTGTACTCATTACAAATCTCAGAATGGCGTTTGACTGCGATATAATGCTTGGCGGATATGTCGGAGGGTATCTCAAACAATATATGCCTCAGCTTAGTAAAAAGGCGTCCGCATATAATATGTTTGAAAACGACACTTTGTATATTAAAAACTGTACCTATGAGAAAGAAGCTTCTGCAGTCGGAGCGGCAATGTACTTTATTGACAGTTATTTCGATACATTGAATTGAAACTACACCGTATAAATACCGCATTGGTAATTATACGGTGTGTTTTTGTGCATTATGCATAAAAATATAATGACTTGTTGTAAAAAAGAGAGAATAATATTTTTTTGAAACAAAACTCTTGACAATTTGTATTGTATCGGATATACTATAAACAGTTAGATAAAACGTTTTATAAAAGTGAATATAAAACGTGACAACCATATTGATATTTTTAAGGAGAGATTATTATGTTACAGCAGGTCATGACAAATCCTAAGGAGATCACATTCAGAGAAATTCCCGTACCGGAGATTACAGCGGATCAGGTGCTGGTGAAGATCATGAAGATCGGCGTTTGCGGCTCAGATATTCATGTATATCACGGAAAGCATCCGTTTACTTCTTATCCTGTAACTCAGGGACATGAGGTTTCGGGCGAGATTGTAAAGCTTGGAAAAAACGTAAAGAACTTTACTGTTGGTCAGAAGATCACTATTCAGCCGCAGGTAGTATGCGGAAAGTGCTATCCCTGCCGTCACGGCAAGTACAATCTTTGCGAAGAACTGAAGGTCATGGGTTTCCAGACAACGGGAACTGCTTCTGAGTTTTTCGCTGTAGATGCCGCTAAGGTAACGGCGCTTCCAGAAGAAATGTCCTATGACGAGGGCGCAATGATCGAACCTTTGGCAGTTGCAGTTCACGCTGTCAAGCGTGCCGGAGATGTAAAGGGTATGAAAATTGCAGTTTTAGGCGCAGGCCCTATTGGTATTCTTGTAGCTCAGACTGCTAAAGGTCTCGGTGCAGAAAGCGTAATGATAACTGATGTAAGTGACCTCAGACTTGAAAAAGCTAAAGAGTGCGGCGTAGATTTCTGTATCAATACTAAAGATAAGGATTTCGGTGAAGCAATGCTTGAAAACTTCGGACCTGACAAGGCAGACGTAATTTACGACTGTGCAGGAAACAACATCACTATGGGACAGGCTATAAAGTACGCAAGAAAAGGCAGCACCATAATTCTTGTGGCGGTATTTGCAGGTATGGCAGAGATCGACCTTGCAGTACTTAACGACCATGAGCTTGATCTGAACACCTCGATGATGTACAGAAACGAGGATTATATTGATGCAATACGTCTTGTCAACGAAGGAAAAGTTGCATTAAAGCCGCTTATCTCAAAGCATTTTGCGTTTAAAGATTACAAAGCGGCATATGAGTACATTGACGCTAACAGAGAAACTACAATGAAGGTTATTATAAACGTGCAGGAATAACGAAAAAGCGAGGGGTAGGAAATGAAAGATAACGATACAAATATCAAAATACCGTTTATCAGCAAATTCGCTTATGGCATGGGAGATGTGGGATGTAATTTCAGCTGGATGTTCGTCGGTAATTTTCTTATGATTTTTTACACCGACGTATTCGGAATAAGTATGAGCGCCGTTGCCGCACTTATGCTGTTCTCGAGATTCTGGGACGCAATAAACGACCCTATAGTAGGCGGTCTGACCGATCGGACAAAAAGCCGCTGGGGAAGATATCGTCCATGGCTACTGATAGCCGCTCCTCTGACTGCGGTAGTGCTTATGATCTCGTTCTGGGCGCATCCGGATTGGAGCAACACTGCCAAGATCGTATACATGACAATAACCTACTGTATATTGGTATTGGGATATACCTGCGTAAACATTCCATATGGAACTCTTTGCGGCGCTATGACGCAGAACATTGAAGAACGTGCAAAAATAAACACCTTCCGTTCGGTAAGTGCAATGATCGCTATCGGCGTTATCAATATCATCACACTGCCGCTTATCTCAAAGCTCGGAGCAGGAAGCAGCAAGCGCGGTTATCTGCTGGTAGCCGTTCTTTACGGAATAATATTTGCAGCTTGTCATATATTCTGCTTTGCCAAAACCAAAGAGGCTGTCACAATTCCCGAAAAAAGGAAGATCCCTTTGAAGCTGCAGATAAAGACCGTTATTCAGAATAAGCCGTATCTGCTGGCTCTGCTTGGACAGTTCCTTTTCGGAGTAACTCTCTACGGAAGAAATGCGGACGCTTTGTATTATTTTAAATACGTTGAGGGCAGCGAATCGCTGTTTACCACATATTCGATGGCTATTATCGTTCCGTCCATTATCGGCGCCGGTCTGTTCCCGATCATCTTTAAGTGGACAGGCAACAAGGGAAGAGCAGCATCTATACTTGCTCTTGGAACAGGCATATGTATGCTTTCTCTTTACTTTTTCAGTCCGGTCAAAACTCCTGCAATGTTTTATATATGTTCAGGACTTACACAGCTTTTCTTCGCAGGTTTTAACACCGCCATTTACGCTATTATTCCCGATTGCGTAGAATACGGCGAATGGAAAACGGGGATAAGAAACGACGGCTTTCAGTATGCGTTTATTTCACTTGGAAACAAGATAGGCATGGCTATCGGAACATCAGTACTTGCAGCGACTCTGGGTGCGGCAGGATTTAAAGCTAACATAGAACAGAACAGCACGGTACTCTCTATAATGAAACACAGCTTTTCCACTATTCCAGGAATACTTTGGATCATAACAGCTGTTGCTCTGTTTTTCTATCGTCTGAATAAAAAATCTTACAATAAGATAGTAGCTGAGATCAAGGAAAGGAGCAAAAACAATGTTTGATGTAACCGCTTTGGGTGAAATGCTCATAGATTTTACTATGCAGGGAAGAAATCAACAAGGACAGCGTGTATTTGCGCAAAATGCCGGAGGAGCTCCTGCAAATGTTGCAGCCGCTATTGCAAAGCTCGGCGCTAAAACAGCTTTTATCGGAAAAGCAGGAAACGATATGCATGGCAGATTCCTGAAAGAAACTCTTGAATCCTGTGGTATTGACAACAGTGGATTTAGTCTTAGCAGCGAGTATTTTACGACCCTTGCATTTGTAGATGTAAAGGCTGACGGCGAGCGTGAATTTTCATTTGCAAGAAATCACGGTGCAGATAAAATGCTTTCTGAAAAAGACATTCCGCTTGAACTTATATCAAACAGCCGTATCCTCCATATCGGTTCAATTTCTCTTACAGATGAACCATGCAGATCCGCAACTCTTTATGCTGTTAAAAATGCCAAGGAAAACGGAGTTATCGTTTCCTACGATCCAAATTACAGGGCTTCGCTTTGGAACAGCGAAAGCGAGGCAGTAAAACAGATGAGAAGTATGATATCATATGCCGATGTGATGAAAATTTCTGAAGAGGAGACCATTCTGCTTACGGGCGAGAGCGACTATGAAAAAGCGGCTGATATACTGCTTGAACAAGGCGTTAAGCTTGCAGCGATCACTCTTGGAAAAACCGGAGCGTATGTTAAAAACAAGAATGGCGGAAAAATAGTCAAGGGATTTAAGAATAAAGCTCTTGACGCAACGGGTGCAGGCGACGCTTTCTGGGGAGGATTCCTTTTCTGTTTGGCAAAAAGCGGAGAATCCCCCGAAACGGTAACGCTTGAGGACGCAGTATATTTTGCTGACTTTGGCAACGCTGTTGCAAGCGTTTGTGTAGAAAAATATGGAGCGATCCCCGCTATGCCGACTATGGAGCAGGTAAAAAATAAAATGAAAGAAGAAAGGCAGGAATAAAAAATGACGCTATCTGAAAATTTCAGAGGACTTCAGCATATCGGAATTCCAACCAATGATGTTGAACAGACTATCTCTTTTTACAGCAAATTAGGATTTGAGATTGCACTCAGAACTGTAAATCAGGACGCCGGAGAGCAGGTCGCTTTTTTAAAGCTGGGGAATCTGATGATAGAAACTTATGAAAATAATGCGGCGGCATTGTGCATAGGAGCAATAAATCACATAGCGATAGATGTAAACTCAATTGATGAAGCATTTGAATTTATAAATGAGAATGGTCTTAACAATACGTCAGATGTTATTCATTTTCTGCCGTTTTGGAAAAACGGAGTTAAGTTTTTTACTATTGAAGGACCTAATCTTGAAAGAATAGAATTCAGTCAGTATTTGTGACCATATTGATTTTTTATTCTTTCACTGTCGTTACCCCACCCTCAGGTGCTAGTGATCGCAAGGTCGTGTGGGTTCAAGTCCCGTCACCTGCACCATAAAAAAACACTGTGCTTTGAGGAAATCGAAAAGTGCTGTGTTTTTTTATCCGGCTGCAAACGCAGACTTGAAGCCTGTTCAACTGTCCCGTCACCTGCACCATAAAAAAACACAGTGCTTTGAGGAAATTGAAAAGTGCTGTGTTTTTTATTTGGCTGCAAACGCAGACTTGAAGCCTGTTCAACTGTCCCGTCACCTGCACAAAGGCAAATATCCACATCATTTTGTGGTGCCGGATATTTTATGCTGCTGATAAAGATAACTGTTTCATGCAGATATCATAAAATAGAACTCCCTGACTTTATATAAAACCAGGGAGTTTATATTTATCTAATCAATTCTGCTGCTGCCTTTGGGAAAAACACACTTTTCCATTATCCCAATAATTTGTTCAATGGAAGCTTTGCAATCGTTTTCCAGCCACTTTGTCACTATGGCAATAAGACCGTGAAGATAAAATGTTGCAATATATTCTCTTTCCTGTGGAGAAAAATGAAACCGTTCCATTACAGGATTAAAAATATTCCTGAACATCTTATTGTATGTTTCATCTAACTTCAGTACATCAGAATTTTGTATCATTGTCAGAAAAAGACGTTTGTGCTCTTTAACATATTTTAAATACGGTGACAAATAATCCGGCGTTACAAATACCAGCTCGTTAAGTGATAAATTATCTTTTCTTGCTTTAAAGGCACAGGATTTTTCTTTCATATAGGTCACGAACTGATTGTTTACATACTTTATGCTCTAGTTCAGCAAATCACCGATATTTTCATAATGCAGGTAAAATGTTGAGCGGTTTACCCCTGCTCTTTCGCAGATTTCTTTAATTGTAATGTATTTAAAATCTTTTGTTTCCAGAATTGAAAGAAGAGCTTCATCCATTTTTACTGCGGTATTAAAATATTTGCTTTCCGATTTATTCATGGATTTCATCATCTTCTTTCACTTTCTGAATAATTTTATTTATCACTGATTTCCTTAGCAAGCTGCATAATATCAAAAGCATATTTTTTCTTGCCTTTTTCAATTAATTTTCTGTAAATCGGGTAATTAAGTCCCATTCCCAAGAATCCGATAAGTCCGATAATTATGCCTAATATAACCATTAAAGTTGTTCCGCTTCCAATCACCTTCATAGATAAACACATTCCAATGCCTGTAACAAGAGCTGAAATTGTTCCAAGAGTATAGGTTAAAATATTTGCAGGCAATTTTGCCTTTCTGTCAAGTTTTCTGAGTGCAACCACCTTTGAGGTATCTTTAGGTGCATATTCATTTGCAATTTGTTCTGCATAAATTTTGTCTGTGTTCATAGCTTATAGCCTCCTTGTATTTTATGATTTAATTATATCAGTACTAAGCTATAAACTGAACAACATACTTTTTGTGTTATGTTGATTTCTGAATTAATTTTATCAAAAAAACCGTCATCTGCAGCAAAACTGCATGAAAATGCCTCTTGCCATGTAATTTCCCATTTCAAGAGCTTCTTTTTCTATGGCGTTGAACA
>JBJFBR010000211.1:0-7861 GCA_051888545.1 Oscillospiraceae bacterium | reverse complement strand
CGCTCTGAATATCTGCTGAAATATTGCCCCATAAACTTATACATCAAATGCTTTACCCTGTCATAAAGCACAGGCTTTAAATCATCTGCACCGCCCTGCTTTATGAAGCCTGCTATTTGTTCATTCGTCAAGGTCAACACTCCTAATGAAAATATTACTTGTAGCCCATTTTTTTCTTAATTGATTTATAGTCTTTCAACATACTTGCACGGCTTCTTTTTCCTTTCATCAGAGATTCTACAACATCATCAGTATTTCTACCGCCAAATGATAAGCCGCTTTTACCGCTTTTATAATATTCTTTTGTAAGCTTGGTTAAATGCTTTTTCAACATACTATCACTTACATTCTTTAGTTGTTGGTTGTTTAATGGTTTATATGCTGCTCCACTTTTAGCAGATGTTTTAACCCTTGATTTGCCGCTTTGTGAGCTTGCCATACTCGATCCACGTCCGCCCATTTTAAATCATCTCCGTTCTAAGAATTTATCCGTAAAGCTATTAACTGAAATTATGTTTCCTTTACATTCTGTCGGGACAGTTCCAAAAAATAATATTTTATTAGGGTTAAGAACTTCAAGCATTTTGTTATATCCCTCTAAGAATTTAAGTTTTGTTTCTTTGTGCTTTTGTGTCCCTACACTCGACACTGCAACCATTGAATTGCGTGGTAAACCACAAAAACACCATTCAAAGCTACTTTTATCCGACCACCCTACACACGGGATAGTAGGTATCAGATTAGCTTGGAAGAAAGCTCCTAACATTTGCTTTCTATAATGGTTATACATCTGCATAACCTTCGGCATATCACAATATAAACTAAAATCGGGAGATATAACACACTTAAACCGCTTCAATACCGAAATATACTTTATAGGATTTTTCCATACTCTCGCAAATTGGTAATCATCAATAAAGAAATGTACGCCGCATTCTTCATTTCCTTTGCTACTTAAAGCAAAATTAAATCCAATGAAAGAGTTGCAATTAACTTCTTCAGCTTTTATTATAGGAAAACCGAAAGAGCTTTCAATTTCAAGCTGTATGTTTAAATTCTCATCAATTCTCATTATTTTTACCACCTTTGTTCTTCCGCCTTTGTTCTTTCCGCCATTTCATAAAGTCTTGGTATTGTTCATCGTTTAAATTTTCCATGTAGTCCATATTACGCAACATCTGAATAGCTGCTTTTTGCCAGGCGGCTTTTTTTCTGCGTGCTTTTCCACTTGCAATACCGCCCCTTCGTGATAGATCTCGTTGTTTTTCTTCTGACATTTTGTCAAAAGAAATAAGATTTTTTAAACTGTTATCGTTCATAATATACCGCCTATAAAAAGAAAAGGGTGTAGCATACAGCTACGCCCTTTAATCACAAAGAATTGCTACTCACTTGTTGCAATGCTCTGATAATAGATAGCATTCTTCTTATTATCAAGAACAAAAGCATCATAGCAGATACGGCCTTCTACAAGACTTCCGCTTATTCCTGGTGGATCTGCATGAATTCTATAATCCTCAAGCTTTGTCGGTGCTACTGTTGCACTTGAGTGGCAAATCATAAATCCGAAATCTTCCGGAAGTCTGTTTGCAGGAATTTTAATAACATTGCAACCGTCAAGCATTGAAATAACGCCTTTCAATCGCATATCATTTCCTATGTCAGTTTCCATAGAAATATCAGAGCACTGCTTCATAAGCATATATATTGTAGGTGTTACAATAATAGTTCTGCCCGTTTCAGGAACTTCTGCGGTGTCAAGTGCTGCATTGCCGTTGAGGATTTCCGCATAAATATTTTCTTTTGTAAGTGTAATTCCTGCAAGCTTGTTTCCTGCGTTCTCACACATTACGCCGTAAGTATAAGTATCTACTTCAGGAATAACAACTTCTCTTGTTTGGCGTGCCAGAGCGGAAGCAGCCGCAAGCTGTTGCTGTGTTTCGTCCTCGTCAAGCTTATCAATAGCGAATGTGAAAGAACGGTCTTTTTTAAGTGTAAATTCTTCGGTTGTTGTGCTAAGGTCATTGACTTCACCGAAACGGCTTCCAGTAGATCCGGCAAGTGGATTTCTGATGTAGTCATTCATGCTGGAAGTAGAAACCTTATATACCTTTACGGTATGAGCTCCGGTCCAATTAAAATCCTTATTTGTGATTAAATCTTTTTTACTTTCCGTTGTGAACATTTCATCTACATACGGAAGGAATTTTGTAGTTAAATTAATAGACATGTTTAAACTTTTCCTTTCTGTTAAATTTTCGGTTTAAAGATGTCTGCAAATATATCCTTTTTATTTTCCGATGCATTTCTTGTTGATGCTACTGCTCTAAAATTTATTGGTTCAATAATACTTGGAAACAGCTTTAGAAGCTTATTAACGTTATTTATAAACTCTTCGGAGCTTGATGTATCATATAATTCAAGGAACTGCTCCGGATAATTATTGTTTGAAATGAATTCTTTGCAGACTATCGTTTCTTCTCTTGCTGTGAGTTCTGCAAGCCGTTGTTCTTCTGGTGTCGGCTCTGCCTTGGCTCTTTCACGTGAAAGCCGTTCAGAAACAATACGGTTCACTTCCTCTTGTGTAAATGTTCTTTCCGCTTGAGTGCCGTTTCCCTCCGGCTGAGTGTTTACCTGCGGAATTACGCTTACTGTGTTGTTAAGATTATCCATAAAAAATTACCTCCGTTTTACGCCTGTGAGTGTAGGCTGAATTTGCACAAAAAAAGACACGGTAGCTATTGTATAAATAGCTTTCCCGTGTCATATTGACTAACCGTTAAAGGTGAAAACCGGCGGTACTTCGTGTCTTTAATTGTTATAATTATTATAACGCATTACCGCCGATTTGTCAAGCGTTTACGCCTTGTTTATGGTTAAATATATGTGGAAGAATGGTGCGTGCTTGTCTGAATGTTTCTCACTGCTGACAGCGTATTTTTTCTTAATAGTTTCGGCAAGCTGTTCAACCTGTGTTTCTTCCTCTTTCTGATAGGCTATCTTGATTTTCAAGAATATCACTCCTTTTCTCTGACTTCATTCACGGTTCATTCTCGGTTCATTTTCCTTAAATATTTCAGAATTTAGGGGAATAGGCAATCAATAGAACGTTCAATATCCCCTAGCTTCTGACCAATGTATGCGAGAAGTACAAGTTCAACAAATTTTTCGGCATTCTCGCAAGGTATGCCATTCATAATAACCTGTTCATCAAGTAAATCTGTAACAGTCTGTATTAATTTTGCAATTTCCTTATTATTCATTTATTTTCTTCCTTTCATAATCACAAATACAGTCCATAATTTTTGAATAAAAGCTTAACACTTCATCAACATGCTTTATATTGTGTGCTTCAAGCTGTAGTTTTAATGTTCTCATTGCTTTAGATTTATCATACTCGGCATTTATTAAAAGTTCCCTCGCTGCCATGATAATATCATCTTGTGTCTGTCTTGGAATACGTGCCATAATTTTTCACCTCTTTTCATTATGCATTGTTTTAGGTTACTGGGTTGTTTTTGTACCTTTTGTCCCTTTGTCCTCAGGGTATACATCAGAAATAAAATTACAATTATTTACAAATAAGCTTTTAAAAAGTGAATTTAGAGTATAGTCCCAAAAGTAAATTATATTTTAATTTCGTGGACGGTGGTACAAAAGGTACAAAAGTTAATATTTATCAATAAGCGGATTTAATTTGTATCTTTCGCTCGACCTTCCTTTCGTTTTTTGAATGTATCCTTTTATGTAGTTTCTTTCTTCAAGAATTGCTAATGGCTCTTCAAAGTCTTTATCTTCATGAATTGCTCTGCATTGGTGTTTAAGTTCTCTGAACGTAAGCTCGTCCTTGTCTTGCTGTTTGAGCCTGCTAAGAATATATTTAGCATTTTTTATTTCCTTTGTATCTGTCATATCTCCGGCAAGAGCCTTTACGGCGTGTTCTTCCGTCCACAGCGCAATCCCACAGGCATGAAATGCTGTATCTCCGTTTATTGGTTCACTGGTTGTATGATCACATAAATGAAGTATAGCAGCTATTCTAAGGCACTTTGCAAATTGCTTTGAAGCCCATTCTTTCATATTCTCATATCGTCCACCCGGACGCATTTCGAGTTGTAAATGGTCGAAATAGTCCTTGAAAATTACAGCTGCTTCTTGGTCGCTGTAAATAACAGGTGGATCATTTTTTGGATAAGGAATAGATAAAAGCCGCTCAATTAAGTCATTATAATTCTGCTGTACTTTAGCATCTATGTTTTCACTGATAAATCGCTGAAATCCCGCTTTTGATTCCGGAAAGCAAAACAGGAAACGATATATAAATCCTCTTCCTGAGAATTGATTATTGTTCATTGCTTCCTCAAAATGTGTAGGCTGCACCATTAGACCTATGGTAAGTAATGGGTTATATAATGTTATACTTTCTTTAGTCCTTCGCAGAATGGAATAACTTGATCCGTCATAAGCTTCAAGAAAAATATTAATATTTGTTTGCCCATTGGAATATAAACCGCTAAGAACATCAAAAACGCTGCCTTCATCATCAAGAATTGCAAGCCGCTCATTTTGTAAATACAGCTCCCATGCTAAGCCTTCAGGAGTAGTATCTTTAACAATAAGCTTTAATTCATGCTTTTCTTCCAATTCCAGTTCATGAAGCTTTCTTGTAAAATCCTTTGCTTTATCAAGATTTGCATTTTTCCCATTCATAGCACTAAGCTTTTGACGTTCAAGAAAAGCTTTTTCAGTCTGATATTCTTTTATCTCTTCGGCGTGTAATGAATTATAACGCTTCTGAAATGCTTCAACAGGTTTTACTAATTGTTTTAAGCTTGACGATTTTCTTTCACCCGGTGCGGCTATTGTCATTGTATAAAGGTTAAGCGGTTCAGTATGGTTATTACCTGGATAATTTACAACAGCTTTTCCTTGCACACATAATGAAAGTACTGAAAGCATTGGAAGCACTATCATTTCCGGGCATACTTGAACATGTTCCGAAACGGCTGATAGATATTCTTGTAATACTTTAGGCAAATATGAAGCAGGAAAATCAACCAATTTCACAGGAATTTCAAAGCTTTTCGGAAGTTCCCACAAATCAGGCAGACCTTCTTTCAAACATATCGCTTTTGAAAGCTCTGTAGCTTCTTTTTCAAGTTCATAACTTCTTGCGGTATCCATTATATCAGTAAAGAATTTTTCTTGCCGTTCATCTTTTCTGCATAAAGCGTCATAAATTAAATCGGGAAGCCTTCGCTTAAATTCATCACGTGAAATCCCTTCTAATTTCAATCATTATCACCGCCTTCGAGTATCGCAGAAATACCACTGTGCTTAAGGAGAAAGCGTGCTATAACGTCTGCCGGAATATCTTCATATTCTGCATCAGTCATAACAACTTCATCATCAATAACTTTATATGTTGCTTTTACCGGTATTCTGCAAACATCTTTGTTTTTCATGTTCCTTAGTCCTCGCTTTCTGTTGGTGTTATTTCATCAATTTCACAACCTAGTCCTTTACAAATTTTAGCCGCTGTTGTTGATGTGCATGTGCCTCTGTTTTTGATAGTTGAAAAGCTCTGTCTTGATATTCCAGAACGTTTTGCAATATCAATAACTTTAAGGTTTTGCTTAGCCATAAGGATTTCAATCTTTTGTTTGCTGATTTTCATGTTATCACACCCCTTCCTAACAGATATATTTAGTTCTGTTATTTACATTATAACAGAACGTTTTATATCTGTCAAGTATTTTAAGAACTTTTTTTATCTTTTTTTAAAAATAGATTGATTTTATATCTATTTTGTGTTATAACATATTAAGAGGTGATATATGTGCACGTTGGTCAAATAATAAAAACAATAAGAAAAGAAAAAGGAATGACACAAAAACAATTAGGTGAAAAATGTGGAATGTTTGATTCTGCCATAAGAAAATATGAATCTGGTAGGCAAAATCCCAAATATGAAACATTAGTTAAAATAGCAAATGCACTTGAAGTAAATATTAAAGATTTGTTGTTTCTTAACGAAATAAGCAATATGGACTCTGAAGAATTAAGTGGTATTATTGAAGATGAAAATTTCATATCCAATTTAATAGGCGATAATATAAGCGAAGAAGTAAAAGAACAACATAAACGTATAAAAGAAACTGCTAATATTCGTTTTCAAGAAATAGGTAAAGACAAAGAAAAGCTTTTGATTTACTATGACAAATTAAATGAATTAGGAAAAAGTAAAGCGTTAGAAAGAACGGAAGAATTAACCCACATAGAAAAATACACAGCTTCCGACAATTCCACGGAGAAAAAGAAATAGTGTAACCTCGAGGTTACATTTTTGTCCAGTCGACTGGACAAAATCAAAGGAGTTGATAAAGCATTGAATAATGCCGTTATATATGCTCGTTATAGCTCAGATAAGCAGACGGAAGACAGCATAGAAGCACAGGTCAGAGCGTGTAGGGACTATGCCGCCGCAAAGCGCTACAATATAATTGAAGTGTATGCAGATGAAGCGATCAGCGGCAAAGGGTCAAAGACGGCGGCAAGGGCTAAATATCAAAAAATGTTAAGGGACTGCAAAAAGGGAACATTTGATACAATCTTAATACACAAATATGACAGAATAGCCCGTAATCTCGGTGAACATGTCAATCTAAATAGTAAATTGCAGGATATGGGTATAACTCTAATAGCGACCGCCCAGGATTTCGGAACAAGCAATGAAGCTAAAATAATGCGTACTCTGATGTGGAGCTTATCGGAATATTATATAGACAACCTGGCAAGCGAAACTAGGAAAGGTTTGAAAGAAAATGCTCTGAAAACTCTGCATAACGGCGGTTGTGCTCCATTTGGTTATGATGTGGTTAATAAACAGTATGTAATTAATGACCTTGAAGCAAGCTATGTTCGCCGTATATTTAACGCCGCTCTTAATCGTGAGGGTTTTACCGACATTATCAAAGAGCTGTCAGAACGGGGCATAACGGGCAAAAGAGGAAAGCCAATAAAGTATACTCAAATATATGAAATGCTTCATAATGAGAAGTATACGGGGGTATATGTATATTCTACAGAAGAAGAACGCAACAGAGCAGACAGACGAACTAAACCAAACGCAATAAGAATAGAAAACGCCCTGCCGATAATAATCGACAAGGCGGAATTTGAAGAGGTGCAAAAGATTATGAGTGAACGCAAGCAGACAGGAAGAAAAGCTAATTATTTATGCAGCGGTCTTGTATACTGTGAATGTGGAGCTAAAATGCACGCTATGAAGTCCAAACGCAAGGGGCATACATATTATTACTACTATTGCTCAAAACATTGTGGTGCTCCTGTAGTGCATGTGGATAAGGTTGATGAAGCCGCAACAAATTATTTAAAGTATTTGCTTTCGGAAGAAAATCAGCAAATTATAACAAAAGCTTTACGGCAATACAAAGGTGCAGAAAAGGAAAGAATATTAGATTTTAACGCAATTCTTCAAAGTAGGATAGATGATAAACAAAAGCAATATGATACACTTATGAAAAATCTATCTAGCGGAGTTCTTCCAGCTGAAGTAGTCGCTGATATTGGTGTACAAATGAAAACCATAAAACAGGAAATAGAAGCACTTAAAGCAACGGAGCCACCAAAAGATTATACAGTGGATCAGATCAGGGCATGGCTTAATTCATTAAAGAACAGTCCGGATGAAACAGCTATACACCTATTAATCGAACGCATAGACATAAAAAATAAGACCGAATTTAACATACGCAGTACATTAAATACGGTCTTAGGTAAAATTGGTTGCGGAGGCTGGACTTGAACCAACGACCTTCGGGTTATGAGCCCGACGAGC
>JBJFBR010000210.1:0-7934 GCA_051888545.1 Oscillospiraceae bacterium | reverse complement strand
GGTTGATAGGAAAGGCATTTTCGATTTGTTTAATTCCGCTATGATACATAATATTAATTAGTGCTGCTTAACGCCATATTTAAGTGTTTTACAATAGTTTTGTAAACATCAGAAAGTATAGCTGATTTTAAATCGTTTATGAAGAAAACTTCGCAAAGGTCATCAATGCTGACATCTACGCCATTAATAGTTATTGTTTTGACGGAATTACTATTGGAGCATAAACCTTTGGCAAAATCATATATGTTTTTCAATGTAAATTTAATCATTTCTGCTGCGTCTTTCATAGAGTCGGTTACCATATATTCGCAGTATTTATCGACGTTATCATAGTACATTGACCATGCACCGGCTATTGATTTTACTGCTGCTACAAGCGGTACTGCTGAAGCAAGGTAGCCGATAGGGTTTACTGATGCAATTCCCAGCTGTGCTGCTGCTTCAGATAAACCTTGAAGACCTTTTGCGACATTTAATTGGAAGAGAACCAGGTTTACATTGAAACATAAATCCATTACATCGTCTACTGTAACATCATTTTCATCGGTTGTAAGTTTAACATCGTTGGAACTTGAACCGCCTGCAGTTCCGCCGGAAAGCATATAAGAACCTGAACCTGTCTTAAGATCTATGGCTGTATATCCGGTTCCTTTCCATTTGTTGATTTTCAGTTCCTCAGGAACAATTGTTACAACATATCCTTGATTTACGAAATTTCTTACATCATTTTTTGTGGAATCTGATATTTTGCACTTTGCCAGTTCTTCTTCAAGATTTGCAGAAGATATTATGGAGAAATCAATATCAAGATAATTTGCCACGTAGAAAACTGATGAAGTAGAAATGCCGTATGATTGGTCGTGTAAAAGCGTCTGCCATAAAGTGCCTTCATATGATGATTCATACATTCCCTGAGTGAGCATATATTTGATTTCTGAGTCTTTATCTCCTGCATAGTTCAGTGCTGTTACGCTATTGTAGGCAACATCAATATAGAAATTACCGTAATGGAGATTTCTTGTATATCCGAAGTATGATTCAGCTTTCATTTCATATCCTGTGAAAGCCAGAGCCATTTGTCTGTTTCTGTTTATGTTCAAGGACATTGAAGAAGCCAATGATGCGGCGTCACATGATGTAAAATACATTTTTCCTGCATAATCAAGGGCAGCTCCGAGATAGTCCCCGGAATAAGCTCCTGTATTTTTAACTTTTTTCTGAGCCTCTTCCATACGGTTGTATGAGCGTTCCGCATCCTGCTCAGAAATGTTCTGAAGGTCAAGGGTGATTGCATATACAGAACCGGCAGTTACTGTGTCATTTAATGTAGTAGTACCGCTTTTGTTGGTTATATATGTGTACATTTGCTGTTTGCTTCCAAGGGATACTCCCCATTCACCTCTGTATTCCTTGTCGCCTATTTTAGCTACAGGAACTACATTGACAAGGTATGCAGGAACTTTATCTATACCGCCGTACTGCTTTATCAGTTCATCATCATATGATTCTTCACCCTCATAGCATATGGTGATATTTTTGCCGTAAAGTTCTGCTGTGGAACAGGTGAAAAGATCTTCCCAGCCTACGGTTACAGATATTTTATATTTGTCTGAATCAGGAACTGAGGAATATGTTTTGTCCTTTGAAATAAGTTGATATGGAAGTGATACAGGCAAATATTTATCGGTATCTTCTTTAATCTCTCTTGCATATACAGTTAAAGTATCTTCAAGACTGTAATCTGAATCAATTTCAGCTAACTTGTCAGCTACAAATAAATCAGTGTTGCTGTATTCAGCCTCAACTTTTTTCTCTGTAACATTAAGTGCTTTAAAGCTTGGGTCAAGGCTTACCCATACGCTGTCGCCTTTATTGTTGCCTGCTCCGCGGTAATCGGTATAAGGCACATATGCTTCTACCCATGTCTGAGTCATTTTGAAGCATACGACCTCGCCGTTTTTGGTAACACGTGAAACCGGCTTATATTGAGCAGCAAGAATTCTGCCTGCATTGTCAGCATCTGCGGCACCTGTAAGAGCAATAGCCTGTTCAGGAGTTATTGTCACTGTACCGCTGGCATAACGTGCAGGAAAACCAAGATATCTCAGCATTCCGATAAGCAGGCTTGCCTGGTCGGTATCATTTCCTCCCAGCTGTTCAAAAGTTCCTACAGCACCTTTTCTTGAGCCGTAATATGGTTCATACTTAAATGTGTTTTTTACATATTCATATACATTTTTTGCTGTGCCAAGCTCATCTGCCTTCGCTTTGATTTCATCTGTCAGAGTTGTCTCGGAATCAAAAGCAAGATCTGCTGATTTTGCTGCACTATATTTGTAGGTTGTCTGATATTGATAATCAGATGTGATAGCCTCATTCTTTGGTTGTGTTTCGGTAACGTCAGAAGGCACAGCAGTCGGCTGATAATCTTCCTTTTCTTCAAATAATTCAGAGAGGACTTCAACATTGCTTTTTGCATTAAGACTATCCTCTGAAAGTTCTTTTGCAGCACTTTCAGCGTTTTCAAGCTTGGAGTACATTTCGTTTTTATATGACTTGTATCTGTCATTCAGAACATTGTTGTCATATTTGTCGAGAACTGCTTCTGTCTCCTGAAAATCGCTGTCCATTTCAGCTTTGAGAGCGTTAATGCTTTTTACTATTGATTCAGCATATTTTTTTGTTCCATTTTTATCTTCATTTTTTACTGCTTTGACAATTCCACTGTATGACTCTGAGGCTTTACTGTATGCGGTTGTCATTTTGTCAGGTTCTGCCACTGTATTCTGTGCAGACTGTGAAGGTTGTTCTTTTGTATCCTGCATAGCACAGCCTGCCTGAGTAAGCAACAGCACAGCTGTTACAGTCAGAACTGATAAAGATTTAATTATTTTTCTTTTCATTTTCTTTTACCCCCATCAGACGTATTACAACAAGTCCTGCTGCACAAAGTATTGCTGATATCAGAAGAATTATGGAAACAGGAGATTTAACTCCTGTATTAGGCACCGTGCTGCCGTCAGGTGTTGTATTGGATGAATCGGATGATACACTGCTTGCAGGGCTTGAATCAACAGCTGAAGAGTCAGTATCAGAGTTAACTGCTGATGTGTCTGAATCAGACGATGGATTTGATGAATCTGTTTTTGATTCGGAAATTACTTCTGATTCTGAACTGTTTTCCTGCGGTGCATTTGATGAAGATTCTGCCTGACTTTCAACGCTGTCGGAAACAGAAGAATCAGGCTCGATGTATTTCTTTTCAATATTAAATGAATCACGATCAAGCTCAGTCATATCGTTTTCTGTTTCTGCTGTAAGTACCCCTATAAATGTTCCCGTATTGTATGATTTTGTATCAAGCAATTCTGAAAATTCAAGAGTTTCTCCCGATTTTATTCCCGTCTGTTTTATTATAGTTCCTACCAATGTTTCATCGTCTGCAGGATAAATATTAACTTTAATAACTGCATTTTCTATGTCAGAGCTGCTTTTGTTTGTTACATTAAAGTCAACTTTCTGAGTATAATCTCCGTTTGGAGTAATTTTTATGTCTCCCACAATAACTACGCTGGTATCCACAACTTTGAATTGTGCAGTATCCTGTGACGCTACGCCGCTTGTATCTGATAATTCGGCTAATACTTTATATACTCCGCCGTTTAATCGACCGGGTTTTATAACATCGCTGTATGAGTAATCAGACTTTGGCTGAAGAGCACCGGTGTCATAGTTAAATTCTGCAACCTTTTTTGAATTTTCATTGTATACTGATACATTAAGAGCAAGATTTTTCACATCTGCATTGGTACTGCTGTTCATTACTGTATTCAGGATATTTACCGGTTCGCTGCTGTAATAGGTTTCTTTGTCAGTGTTAACAGTGTTGTTTACTTCGCCGTTGGCAGAAACTATAAAATCATGTGCTGCTGAAGCAAGTTTTCTTTCGCCTGATGTCCATTCAATTTTTGCAGTATAATCTCCTACAAACAACTCTGGGATAGTCCATTCGCTATCCAGAGGGTATTTCTCATCAGGAGAAAGCGGATTTGAGGCAGATGAAGCCAGTTCTTTTGTAAGATTGCCGTTTTCATCATAGATGCTCAGATTAACATCCGCTGTAATATCAAACAGTACTGAAGATGTCAGGGTTGAGATCTTAACTGTATCACCCGGATTATATATATCCTTGTCTGTAGTAATTTCTGTTTCAGCGCTTGCTTCGCCTATAGGAATTATAGTTTCTTCGCTGACGTTGTTTGCGTTATCTACTGCAAAAACATGTATATAGTACTGTTTGCCGAAATCAGGTATGTTTACAGAGGTTGTCAGCTTCCCGCTGCTGTCAGCAGTCTGGACATTCTGTACAAACTCGTTTGTTTCGTCATATGTAATAAGCTCAGGGCAAGGGTCTGATTTGTCATTGACTTCAACCACAAATCCATTCAGACCGGCTAAAGCGGATTCGCTTACCACATTTGAATTAACAACGCTGCTGCCTGTATCTGAGTCAGGCTCAGCAGAGATATAATAATCATAATCTGTTGCATTGTCCTTTGATTTCAGGCTGAGAGATACTTTGCCGTTGTCCGGAGTTCCAATATCAGCTTCTGCTTTATCAGGTGCTGCCACATCATAGAAGGAATTATCCTTGGCTGTTGTCTGTTTTGTTTTCTGATACAGATAGAAAAGCGTGTTTGCAAGAATCTTTCTTTCATCGTCAGTAGCCTGACCGTTGCTGTCACCTGTTTGTATCATTCCGAGATTGCCTTTGGTAGCAAGATAGAAACTATTGGTAGCTCCTGTTGTTGGCTCAGTATCCTTGACTGTATTAAGTGTAAGCCATTCTGTTCCGTTAAGGAGGAATTGTCCTGAAGAGTGAGTGTTCGGAACAGTAAGATTTCCTCTGATGGCCCAAGGAAAGTTTGTAAGTGTACCAATATTGACAACTGATACAGAAGTTGTTCTGTGTACGCTTCCGTATGATGAAACAAGTATTCCTGTTTGTTCTGCAAATTTGTTAAAGTTAGGATGACCAAGATATCCACAGATAGTATCGTGACCGAAAAGAACACCTCGTCCGTTGTCTATGAATTCCTGAAGATATTGTACTGATGCTGAACTGAGATCATATCCGCTGTTACAATCTGAGCTGCCGAAGAACAGTACATCAAATTTCCATGAGCCGTCCTTATTATACAGATATGATGCAGGATTTGAATTGAATGCAGAAATATGTACCGAATCAATATCAAAAAGTCCCATTCCGGCAGGAGATTCTGTATTGCTGATAGTAGTTGTCATCCATGTTTCAAGATATGGCTGGCTTGGATAAACATTAAGCACTTTTACCTTTTCATGTTCGTTCCATATTGAACGGGTTTCCCAATCTTCTCCTTTAATGCGGCGATAAAGCTTATAACTATAATTTTCTGCGTCATTGCTTATGTCATTCCATGAAAGATCGACAGTCTGCTTTTTCTCAGTGCTTATATTGCTGTTTAAAATCAAATCCTGAACAGGCTTGTCTACAATAGTAACATATTTTGTATCTGAAGCCAGAACATTGCCGTCAAGGTCTGTGAATTCCATATAAACTGCAATTTTGCCTTTGTTTTTTGCAATAAAGGTCAGGAAATTTTCTGTTTTGAAAACAGGAAATTCAGCTTTACCGTCAAAATAAGTCGGTTCACCTTTTTCAAGAGTAACTTTTTGCTGATTTTCTGTAATAACCGTATCGCCTTCAGTTACCTTCATGGAAATATTACCGGTAAAGTCTTTGCTTGAATAATACATTATTTGTGCATTTACATTTATTTCGTTATCCAGTCCGGAATAAACATAGTAATCGCTTAAAACAGGTCCGGCCCATGTAACTACAATTGACGGTGCTGGTTCATCCTCACCTTCGTCAGGATTTTCACCTTCGTCGGGCTGTTCCAACTGCTGAAGCTCCACAACCTGGAAATCAGCTGAACGCTCTGCTGCAACTTCGCCGTTATAAAGACACTTAGCAGTTACTGTATATGTTCCTGCTGCCTCGGTGTCAGGAGTGAACTTAATACCTGTTTCTTTAAATGTGTTTTCGGAAGGTATAAGCTTTGCTGTCTGTGAGTCAGAAGCTATCTCTTCACCGTCTTTTGTAACAGTAAACTGCATATCAACGCTGTTTTCAACATTTGTTGCATAAAGCAGCTTGTAATCGGCAGCTACATCAATAGGAAATCCTGTATATGTATAATAATCGCTTAATTCAAGAGAAAAGTCTGTAAGTTCAGTAGAACCGGTTACAGGAACTTCCTGAAGAGTGATGTTTTTAGTTGTTGTTTCAATTACGCCTTCGCTGCTGCAAAGTTCAGTTTTGACTACTATTCCGTCATCACGCATCTGATTAAGTGTAAATTCAGCTGCTGTTCCGCTTAAAATAGTTTTTTCAGCTAATAATTCAACCGGGATTTCGTTTGTATAAATAACTTCTTTTCCGTTTGTTACTGTTGTTTTCAGAGTATACTTATCATCAATTACTGTAGAATATGAAATTGCATATTGAGATACTATATTTATATCCTGACCTATAAATCCGCTGTTAGTATTAAGAGCAGTATTCATAGCGTTGATACGCAGGCTGTTTTCAAAATTCATACCGTCCAGTAATTTTAATACTAATGATGTTATATGAACACTATCATAAAAGCTGCCGTTATCCTGTTGAATATCCTGCAATGATTCCACAACAGTTTTATAATCAATTTTGCCCTCATGCTGCATTGCTGCAAGCTGTATATATAAAGTCTTTTCAACTTCATTTTTGCTGAAATCAACATCAGCAGATGAGTTAAGATATTTCATAGAATTGTTCAGTATGGTTGTGATATCTTTTGATGCAAGAGAATTATCTGACAAAAATTTGCTTATGTTATAGCTGACCATAGCTGTAAGAATTATGTCAGACTCTGAATCGCTGCTGTATGACCAGCTGCCGTCATCATTTGCTTTGCCTGCAAGATATGTACACAGCTTTGAGCCTTCATCTTTATATAAAGAGCTTCCGCATGTGTTTATTGCTTCAAGGACAAGTACTGAATCAAGAATATCACTGGTATAATCCTTGTGCATTCCGAAACCGCCGTCTTTGTTTGCAAGCGGAAGAATGCTTTCCAACAATTCAGCATCTCCGGAAGCTATGGCAGTTCTTGCCATGGTATCAATATTTTCATTACTGCCGTTATCTTTCAGCCACTTGATTGACTTTTCATTGTTAAAATCTTCATAGTGTTTAAGCACCGATACCGCTTCGGCAGTTTCATTAATAACATCGGTATTATTTCCAAAGCTTCCATTTTGATTAACATTATCAGCAAGATATTTTTCGGCTTTGCTGATAATTTCAGATTGTGATTGCTGTAAATCTTCAACAACTGTTCCCCATACTTCTACCGAAACAAAGCTTAACAAATTTATTATAAGCATTCCGGATAAAAACAAAGAGAAAATTTTTTTCTTGCGTTTCATTATATTCCCCCACATTACAATTTTTTGTATGATTACATTACTAAAGATATCAGCCTGATGAATATTTGTCAATATTATTTTTAATATTTTGGAACAATAGATAAATTATTTAAAAAATAACCCATAACAGCTGTATATTTTTCTTTATATAATTTACTATACATCAGTATAAAACTATTCTATAAAAGCATATTTTCTTATTTGCAGACCAACAGCATTTTCTGAAATTTATCAGATATTCTTGTATGTTTAGTAATGTATCAGTTTTTAAAATGTCGTTTCTCATTTCTATCCAATGTCAATGCAATCTATACCCTATGAGAAAAAACAGCCCGTTAAGGCATAAACCTTTAACGAGCAAAAAAGAAATAACTATTTGTTTCTTTTATATTTATCTATGATCATTGCCAATACAAAAAGTA
>JBJFBR010000209.1:0-1509 GCA_051888545.1 Oscillospiraceae bacterium | reverse complement strand
GCGGTAACGGGATATTTTATGTCCGCTTAAACGAATTTTATTATATATATTTTTTTGATATGCAGTGCTTTGAGGCAATCGAAAAGTGCTGCGGTTTTTATTTTTTGTTGGAAACGCAGACTTGAAGCCTGTTCAACTGTCCCGTCACTCCGACCAGCAGGGGCGTGCCCCTGCACCGATTCCCGTTATCGTTTGCGGTAACGGGATATTTTATGTCAGCTTAAACGAATTTTATTATATATATTTTTTGATATGCAGTGCTTTGAGGCAATCGAAAAGTGCTGTGGTTTTTGCCTTAGCGCAGGCAGCGCAAATCGCCTTTAGCAAGTTTGATAAAGAAACAAGCTTTGTTTTACGGCGGCATTTTCGTTTTTTAATTCTTACATTGTATTTTTTGAAAAATCGTGCTATAATTTCTGTAATACACAGCTTGCTCCGGGGTGATAAAATGAAATTAAGCATACAGGGGAATATTCCTGAAAATACTAATCTGCTTGTTAAAATTGGTGAGGAAACCGAAATAATCAACAATATGAACAATACTGTTGAGTTTGACCTGCCTGAAGATAAGGAATACTGCGTTATATTTGAAGAACCTGCGGAAAAACCGGCGAGAAATGCTTTAGGCATAGTAATTTTTATTCTGACAATTCTTCTGCAGGGGCTATTTAATATTGTGATGTTCAATACCGATACACGTTGGTATAAAAATATAAAGTGCAGTACGGTGAAAGCAAAAGTTTATGTAAATCTGAAAGAAGATACTAAAATGGAGGTGTGCTATTCCTATGCACATTTCAATGATGACCTCCGATATGTTCAGGCTGCTTTTACTGTGGAGCAGGATATGAAAACAGAAACAGAAAATTATTTTAACAAAGAGTCTTTCGTGAATGCTTATTTCGGGTATGTAAAACAGATTGTGTCGGTTGCCTTTATAGTTATGATAGTTTTTGCATATCTGATGTACATATCTGTGAAGAATATAAATGGAGCGGCAATTTGTCTTATGGCAGTACTGATTGCGGCGATAATTTTAATTACGGCCCTTGTTTTGAGGTCACAGTATAAAAAAATGAAAGTTCTTTATAAGGATACTTCTGAAAAATTCAACACATAAAATATAAGCCGTACCTTATTATATGAAAGGTGCGGCTCTTTATTAATCTTATTTCTATTCGTTTACAAGAGACTCTGAAAGGCTCTTTTCTTTCAGGTCATTTCCGGTTTGAAGTAAATCGTGAAGTGTTTCGCTGTCTTTATCACGCAATGCATCACGATACTCGGTAAGCCTATCAATAATGCAGTCGACCTCAAATAAAAGTGCGTCCCGGTTAAGCATAAACAAGGATGTCCACATATCTGAATTGAGCTTTGCAACTCGTGTCAGGTCCTTAAAACTGCCTGCTGAAAACCCTGCTTGTTTTAATAGGGACGGGCTTTTGACGTATGCATTGGAAACAACATGGGCAAGCTGTGAGGTGAAAGCTATAATACGGTCATGCTCCT
>JBJFBR010000208.1:0-1534 GCA_051888545.1 Oscillospiraceae bacterium | reverse complement strand
TATTGGAAAGCACAGAAAAATTATATAGATATATTACTGATGTTACAAGAAACGGTGTAGATGTTCTGCCAATAGATATTAATAAAAGCTACAATGGTTTTACTACTGAAAGCGGTGGAATCAGATTTGCATTGTTGGCAGTGAAAAGTCTTGGAGAAGGCACTATAAATGCAATTATAAAAGAACGTGAAACCAATGGATTTTTCAAATCATTGCAGGACTTTTGCAAACGTATGACCGGAAAGGATATTAATACAAGAATTTGTGAGGCATTGATAAAAAGCGGTGCTTTTGATTGTTTTCCAAACAATCGTCACGAAATGCTTAACTCCTGTAATATGATAGTTCAGGCTGCTGCACAGGAAAACAAAACTAATCTTGAAGGTCAGCTTAATCTTTTTGGCAGTGCTTCTGAAAATAACGATTCGGTTATGACAATTAAAAGAAGTGAAGAATATCCATTTAAAAAGCTGCTGCAGTTTGAATATGAAACTGTTGGAATGTATTTATCAGGTCATCCTCTGGATGAATATGAGCCGATTGCTGCTGCTTCAAAGTGTTTCAATATCAATGATATTATTGAAAACAGCAAGCTTAATATAAAAGGCTTTTGTGATAATGACAATGTCAATGTTTTTGCAATGCTTATGCACAAAAAAATGTTCAAAACAAAAAGTGGGACTATGATGAGCTTTACAACCTTTGAAGACAAATCAGGTTCTATTGAGGTTTTAGTTTTTCCGTCGGTATATGAAGCAGTAAGCGGAATATTATCTGAAAGCAATGTATTTCATATACAAGGTAAATTATCCTTAAAAGAAGATGACAGTCCCAAAATAATTGCCGAATGTATTGAAACCGGTGATTCATTTACAAGACTGGCATTACAAAAGAACATATGTGTTCGCATTGACTCAAAAGACAAAATTATGAAATCAAAGTGCGTTAAAATAGCAGAGCAACATTATAGCAGTAAATCAAAATGCAGATTCAATATTTATTTTTCAGACTTAAAAAAGATGACTTGCTTAAAAACCACTCCGACTGTTAATCTTGATTTAGATTTATTAAAGGAATTGCAAAAAACTTTTGGTGAAAAGAATGTTTTGTTTATGTAATAAAAAGTAAAATGAAAGGATATTTGTTATGGAACCAAAGGACTATATAGTTACGAAAATAGACGGAGATTATGCTCATTTAAAAAATCTTGATGACGGTGAAGATATGCTTATTGCAAGAGCTTTAATTCCTGAGGAAGCAGATGAGGGAACAAAGCTGCATTGGGAGAATTTTATATATTATATTGTTGACTAAGAATATTAAGATAAAAATAAGAAATATGTCAGCTCAACATTAGGAAATCATGATATTATTCATATATTAAGATTGAAAGGATTGAGAAATATGAGTGATAAGTCCTGCATTTTAGTTGTTGATGACGATAAGGATATTGTCAGGGCTATTTCTGCTTTGCTCGAACGTTACTTTATTTTGTACAGCTATTGACAAATATAAGGTAAAATCGTATAATGTA
>JBJFBR010000207.1:6463-8480 GCA_051888545.1 Oscillospiraceae bacterium | reverse complement strand
CGTCCGGCAGGACGGTTTACAAGACTTGACAAAGCGTGTATAATAGTACTAATGATAAAAAAAGATATAGGAGCTTAGATATGGCTGGAAAGAATAATTACGATAATGAAGCGATTACCGCCCTGAAAGGGGAGGACAGAGTCAGAAAACGTCCTGCGGTTATTTTCGGCTCTGACGGCATTGACGGCTGTGAACATTCCGTCTTTGAGATTTTGTCCAACTCCATTGATGAGGCAAGAGACGGTCACGGCTCAAAAATCATTCTCACCTATTACAATGATCTGAGTATTGAGGTGGAAGATTTCGGACGAGGCTGTCCCGTAGATTATAACCATGCGGAAAAATGCTATAACTGGGAGCTTGTCTACTGCGAGCTTTATGCAGGGGGTAAATATAATAATAACAGCGGTGAAAACTATGAGTTTTCATTGGGACTTAACGGTCTGGGAGCTTGTGCCACACAGTATGCGTCAGAGTATATGGACGTTGAAATTTACCGTGACGGATATAAGTATGACCTGCATTTTGAAAAGGGTAAAAATATCGGCGGACTTAAAAAGGAAAAAACAACAAGAAAACAAACCGGTACAAAAACTCATTGGCGTCCCGACCTGGAAGTTTTCACCGAAATAAAAATCGGAAAAGAATACTTTGAGGATATTCTCAAAAAGCAGGCTGTGGTAAATCCGAACGTGGAATTTGTGTTCAGATATCAGCGTGAGGATAACTCTTTCGAGGAAACCACATATTTCTATGAAAACGGTATTGCCGACTATGTGAAGGAAATCGTGGGAGAGGACGCTCTTACCACCGTTCAGTATTTTACTGCTGAGCGAAAGGGCAGAGACCGTGAGGATAAGGATGATTATAAAGTAAAGCTTTCTGTGGCATTTGCTTTTTCCAATAAGATAAAGCTGTTGGAATATTTCCATAACTCAAGCTTTCTGGAGCACGGCGGCTCCCCTGAAGACGCTGTTAAACTGGCGTTTACTAATCAGATTCATAATTATCTGAAAAGTAATAATAAATATCTGAAAAATGAAAAGCAGATAACTTTTGCGGATATTGAGGACTGCCTTGTATTGGTGTCAAGCTCTTTTTCAACTCAGACATCTTATGCCAATCAGACTAAAAAGGCTATTACCAATAAGTTCATAAAAGAATGTATGACTGATTTCCTTAAACGGAATATCGAAACATATTTCATTGAAAATCCTGATGAGGCAATACGCATTGCCGAGCAGGTGCTTGTTAATAAACGCAGCCGTGAGAGTGCTGAAAAATCACGTTTGAATATAAAGAAAAAGCTTTCAGGCACTATTGATTTGTCCAATCAGGTGCAGAAATTCGTTGACTGCCGTTCCAAAGATTTGTCTAAAAGAGAACTTTATATAGTGGAGGGCGACTCAGCTCTTGGCTCAGTAAAAATGGCTCGTGACGCTGATTTTCAGGCAGTCATACCGGTAAGAGGAAAAATCCTGAACTGCCTTAAAGCTGACTATGATAAGATTTTCAAAAACGATATCATTACCGATATTTTAAAGGTGCTTGGCTGTGGAGTAGAGGTAAATTCCAAATCCAACAAAGATTTGTCTACATTTAATCTGGATAATCTGCGGTGGAATAAAATTGTTATCTGTACCGATGCCGATGTAGACGGCTTTCAGATCAGAACGCTTATTCTCACAATGCTTTACAGACTTACCCCTACATTGATAGAAAAGGGATATGTATATATTGCCGAATCACCGCTGTTTGAAATAACCACAAAGGAAAAAACTTATTTTGCCTATGACGAGTCGGAAAAGGTGAAGATACTTGGTATGATAGGCAATAAAAAGTGTACTATTCAGCGTTCAAAAGGTCTTGGCGAAAACGAGGCTGATATGATGGCGCTTACCACAATGAATCCTGAAACCAGACGGCTTATCCGGGTAACGCCTGACGATGTGGAGCAGACGACGTGGATGTTTGATATGCTTCTGGGAGAGAATCTGCAGGAGAGAAAAGAATTTAT
>JBJFBR010000207.1:0-6363 GCA_051888545.1 Oscillospiraceae bacterium | reverse complement strand
ATAACAGATACTCTTGAAAAAAACTATATGCCTTATGCAATGAGCGTAATAGTTTCCCGTGCATTCCCTGAGATTGACGGCTTTAAGCCTTCCCATAGAAAACTGCTCTATACAATGTATAAAATGGGCTTGCTTACGGGGGCAAAAACAAAGTCCGCAAATATTGTGGGACAGACTATGCGTCTTAATCCTCACGGTGACGCGGCGATTTATGAAACAATGGTGCGTCTTTCAAGAGGCAACGAGGCTCTTTTGCACCCTTATGTTGAATCAAAGGGTAACTTTGGCAAGGCATATTCAAGAGATATGGCTTATGCGGCTTCAAGATATACTGAGGCAAAGCTTGAGCCAATTTGTAATGAGCTCTTTAAGGATATAGATAAAAATACCGTAGATTTTGTGCCAAACTATGATAATACAATGCAGGAGCCTACGCTTCTTCCGGCGGCATTTCCGTCAATTCTGGTAAATGCAAATGTGGGTATCGGCGTATCAATGGCATCGGCAGTATGTCCGTTCAATCTGGCAGAGGTCTGCGAGACTACTATTGCTCTTATGCGAAACCCGGATCATAATATTCTGGATACTCTTAAAGGCCCTGATTTTCCAGGCGGAGCACTGGAGCTTTATGATGAGGAAGAACTGGATAAGATTTACCGTACAGGCAGAGGTTCGGTAAAGCTGAGAGCAAAATATGAATATAATAAAAAGGCAAATTGCCTTGAAATCACCGAAATTCCGAACACCACCACCGTTGAGGCAATAATTGAAAAAATCATAGCTCTGGTAAAGGCTGGAAAAATCAGAGAAATTCAGTATATCCGTGACGAAACGGATAAAACAGGTCTTACCATTGGTATTGACCTGAAAAGAGGTGTTGACCCCGATAAGCTTATGGAAAAGCTTTATAGGCTGACGCCTTTGCAGGACAGCTATTCCTGCAATTTCAACATACTGGTCCACGGTTATCCAAAGGTAATGGGAGTTTATGATATACTTAAAGAGTGGATAGACTTCCGTATGGGTTGTGTTAAAAGACGTGTGGTTTTTGATCTGGATAAAAAGAAGAATAAACTGCATCTGCTAAAAGGCCTTGGAAAAATTCTGCTGGATATTGATAAGGCAATAAGGATAATTCGTGAAACCGAAGAAGAAAGCGATGTAATTCCGAATCTTATGATTGGGTTCTCCATAGATGAGGTGCAGGCAGAGTATGTGGCTGAAATAAAACTGCGTCATCTGAACAGAGAGTATATTCTGAACAGGACTTCCGAAACCAAGAGCCTGGAAGACGAGATTGCTGAGCTGGAAGATATTCTTGAAAGCGACAGAAAGGTGAAGAAGATCATAATTTCCGAACTTCAGGATATTATAAAAAAATATTCACAGCCGAGAAGAACACAGTTTTATTATAAATCGGATATTGAGGTGGTTGACGCAGAGGAGGATATCCCTGATTATCCATGCCGTTTGTTCCTTACATCAGAGGGCTATTTCAAGAAGATCATACCTCAGTCGCTGAGAATGGCAAGTGACCAGAAGCTCAAAGAAGGGGACTATATGGTGCAGGAAATTGACGCTACCAATAAGACCGAGCTTTTGTTCTTTACGGAAAATGCTGCGGTATATAAAACAAAGGCATCACAGTTTGAGGATACAAAAGCAAGTGCAATGGGTGACTATATTCCCGTTAAGCTTTCCTTTGATGAGGGAGAAAGAATAGCTGCAATGATCACTACAACCGATTATTCAGGCTATATGCTTTTCGTTTTTGAAAACGGAAAGGCAACAAAAGTGCCGGTTAAAGCCTATGAAACCAAGACTAACCGTAAAAAGCTTGCAAAAGCGTTTTCAGCTAAGTCACCGCTGATTGCGGCATTTAAAATAGACGAAAATGCAAAGGTAATGCTCCGTTCAACCAACGGCAGAGCAATTATATTTGACACCGCTTTGCTTATGCCCAAAACCACCCGTGATTCAATGGGCGTACAGGTTATGACTCTGAAAGCTAAATCAAATGTTGAAAAAGCCTTTGTTATAGATGAGGAAACAGCTGCACAGCTTAAAAAATATGCGGTTAAGTCTGTTCCGGCGGCAGGCTGTTTTGCAAAGGATATTCCCGATCCGGATCAGATTACACTTTGATGTCAGAGCGAAAATTTAATTGACTAAAGCAGAAAATGGTAGTATAATTATATTAAAAGGTCGTTTTTGTAAAACATGAAGGAGAGATTCAAATGGTTTGTCCAAGATGTCAGAAACCGGTAGGAGATAATGATAATGTCTGCGGCAACTGCGGACTTCCCCTTAATGATGCAGGGGAAAATGCGGTAAAAGAGAAAAAGAAAGCAAAAAAATTATTTGCTAAAAAAGATAAGGTTCCAAAGCAGCCTGAAACGGCCGGGGAGAAAAAATCTCATAATAAAACCGTGCTTATAACGGCAATAGTATGTGTAGCAGCTATAGCATTGGTCGTTGTAATTGCAGCAATCGTTGCCAATGTTACAGGAGATAAGGGTGAAAAATGTGCGTCTTCTGTGGCAAAATATATAGGTACGCCTTTAAAAGATGCAGAAAAAAATACGGAGTATTCTTTTAAGGAAGATTCTGCATATAATGTTTTGAATAAGGCTCTTGAATTTGATAAAATTTATGAGTCAAAGAATGAAATAAAAATCAATGACATAAACTATCCTATGTGGTCTGTAACCGTTTCCCTTGGCAGCGGAGATAAGATTGACAGCGTGATTTATACTAATTTTGAAATTGTCAAGTCGGATACAAGGGGAGTGAAGAAGGATACTTCAATTAACCTTGATAAGTTTGATAAGGGTACAAGCTACAGCGAAATCAAGGATTATCTGGAGCTGGAGCCATATAAAATCGCTTATAAAAAGGGCGTGACAGCTTATGTGTATAAGTATTATTATATCGCCGATAACGGTGACGCACAGCCTGTTATCCTTGAGGTTGATTTTGACAGCAATAAAAAGCTGACAAATTATTCTTCTGAGTTGGTTTACCCGTCAAATCTATAATTCAGATAAGATGTCATGACCTTTGAGGTAACAGAGCAATTACCTTGTTGAAATATTACAGAAGAAATACAAAATGGTTTCAGTAATAATACAGTTGCAGAAAATTCCTTGACTTAAAGTGTAAATAATATTATTATATTTTTATTAATGATTTCAAAAGGAGGGCTGAATGTGAAATTTGATAAGAATTTGTGTATGGGCTGTATGAATGAACTTGATGAAAACGGAAAGTGCCATTACTGCGATTATACAGATGATACGCCTTACCTGAAATCATATCTGGCTCCCAGAACTGTTTTGAATAAAAGATATATTGTGGGAAGAATGTTATCCTGCAACGGTGAAGGTGCGTCATATATTTGCTATGATACCGTTGAAAATGTCAAGGCAGTTATAAGGGAATATATGCCCAATACTCTTTGTGAAAGAGAGGCAGGCAGCAATATCCTGAAGGCTAATGCTGACTGTCTTGCAAAATATAAAACATTTATGTCTGAATTTGTGGACCTGAATGAAGAACTTTCCAAAATGAGAACTATTGAGCATATAGTTACCCCTGAAGATATTTTTTATGATAATAATACAGTTTATGTGATTTATGATTATGTTGAGGGTGTCTCCCTGAAGAAATTCCTGCAGTCAAATAAAGGCTATATGAGCTGGGAACAGGTCAAAAAGATGTTTATTCCTCTGTTTACTGCTGTCAGCATTTTTCATAATGCGGGTATAATCCATAGAGGTATCTCTCCTGAAAATATAGTGGTTACAACTGACGGTACTCTTATGCTCACAGGATTTTCAATCAGCTCGATCAGAACAGCCAATACAGGTCTTGCTACTGAATTTTATTCGGGATATACTGCACCTGAACAGTATTCATGCCTTGAGTGGCAGGGTACATGGACAGATGTTTATTCTATTGCGGCGGTGCTTTACCGTATTCTGACGGGTATTGTCCCTCTTGACGCAAGAACAAGGACTACAAACGATACAATGCCGCCTGCATCAAGGATTAATTCCCGTGTTCCGGCTCATGTTTCGGAAGTGCTTGCAAAAGCTATGAGAGTACGCGGAAAGGACCGTATTCAGACTATAACCGAATTGGTTTCACAGCTTTTTTCCTCTAATCATCAGATGGAACATACAAAAGGTGCAACACAGACTATTCCTGTTATCAAGCCTGAAAAGAAAGACAGCGGTTCTGATGACGAGAACACAAATGAGGAAAGCCCTAAAAAGACAAGAAATGTGCTTATCGCAGGAGGAATAATTGCAGGTCTTTGCCTTGCATTGCTGGTATTTCTGGTATATCAGCTGGTTTCCGGCCTGAATAAAGATGATAAGAACATAAAACTTGATTCATCTTCGGAAATAGTGTCTTCTGAAGCTCTGACTACTACCACAACCACTACTATCAATAAGGATTCAAAGTATGGTGTTGGCTCAATAATGCCGAATCTTGTTAATATGGAATATGATACCGTCGTAAGACAGCTTGGAAATGATTTTAATATCGTTCCTAATTTCTTCTATTCCGATACGGTGGAAAAAGGCATTATTGTGGATCAGAGTATTCCTGTGGGAAGCGATTATGACCCAAGCTGGAAAAATGAACTGGTGCTTAAAGTAAGCAAGGGCAGCGAACTTGTGGAAATTCCTGAATATGACGATATGTATGAAAAGGACTATTTAAGCGAACTTGATTCATTGGAAATCAAATATACGGTGGATAAAGAATATTCGGATAATGTTGACGACGGAAAGGTTGTTTCAACAAGTAAAGCTCCCGGAGAGAAAATAAATATCAAAGAAGGAGAAGTGCTGAGAATTGTAGTATCAAAAGGCAGATATCAGCCTCCGGTAACTACAACTACTCCGACTACAACAGCTCCGCAGACTACTCCTGCACCGGTAACTACGCCGAATACTACTGCTGCTCAGCAGAATGACTCTGACCAGAATCAGCAGGGAAATAACGGCGGAGATCAGCAGGGTGTTAGTGAAAATGAACAAAATATTCAGCAATAATCAAAATAAAATCATTTTATGATTTTTGTCTGTTATATTGACATCTTTGGACATTTATGATAAGATTTATAGTATGAATTGATGTGTTTTAAAGAGATTTGTTTCATATTGGAGGAAGTAAATCATGTCAAAGACTATTGGTGTATTAACAAGCGGAGGAGATGCTCCGGGAATGAATGCCGCAGTTCGTGCGGTAACAAGAGCAGCATTGAAAAAAGGCTTGAAGGTCCTTGGTATTGAAAGAGGATATAATGGTTTAATTAACGGCGAAGTTCACGAAATGGGTGCAAGAAGTGTATCCGGAATTATTCAGCGTGGAGGCACATGCCTTTATACTGCAAGATGTCCTGAATTCCGTGAGCCGGCAGGAGTTCAGAAGGCTAAAGAAAACTGCATAAAAATGGGACTTGACGGTATTGTTGTAATCGGCGGTGACGGTTCTTTCAGAGGTGCAGCTGATTTGTCAAGAGCAGGAATTCCTTGCATTGGTCTGCCCGGAACTATTGATAACGATATTGCTTGTACTGAATATACAATCGGTTATGATACAGCTATGAATACGGCTATGGAAATGATTGATAAAATCCGTGATACTGCACAGTCCCACGACAGATGTTCAGTTGTTGAGGTTATGGGAAGAAATGCGGGTTATATTGCCCTTAATGTTGCAGTTGCAGTTGGTGCGGAAGCTTGTATTATTCCTGAAAAAGAATTTGATCTTGAGGAAATTGCAAAAAGCATGTTGGAAACATCAAAGAACGGCAAACATCATTTTATCATCGTTGTAGCTGAAGGCATAGGTAAGACAGATTATATCTGCGAAAAGATCAATGAACTTACAGGCGTTGAAACAAGAGCAACAATTCTGGGACACGTTCAGCGTGGCGGTAACCCGACAGTTCGCGACAGAGTAATGGCTACATCAATGGGCTATCATGCTGTTGAGCTTCTTGAACAGGGTATCGGCAACAGAGTTGTAGGCTGTAAGGATAACAAGATTTATGATGTTGATATTCAGGAAGCTCTGGCTATGAAGAAGCCTTTTGAAGATGAGCTTTATCAGATTCTGAATGACACAGCATTTTAATTGATTTAAAATTGAATATACAGTCGCTGCATAATGCAGTGGCTTGCATATTACAGAGTAAGAATTTGTGCGTTAAGTGCCTGATGGACGGGGAGTTGTCATCAGGACGAAAAAGCTTAGGCGTTGCGGTACAGATTCTGCATCCCGCTGAATGTGTAATTTGAAGCTTTTCATTGCTCCGGTTATGCACAAAGCATCAGCTCGCATAAT
>JBJFBR010000206.1:0-1577 GCA_051888545.1 Oscillospiraceae bacterium | reverse complement strand
ATTTTCCAGAATTGATACATCTGTCTGCCGGTTATTCAACGCTTTTTTATAGTTGTCCACAGCTGCCGCAACATATTCCGGGCGTTTCATTCTGCCTTCAATTTTTAGTGAATCAACTCCAATGCTGTCCAGCTGTCTTACATAATCAATATCGCACATATCTTTTAAGGAGAGAGCATATTCCTCTCTGCCCTTAACAGCAGTCATGGGCAGGCGGCAAGGCTGTGCACAAAGACCTCTGTTTGCACTCCTTGAACCAATAACAGCACTCATATAGCACTGTCCCGAAACAGACATACAATGTGCTCCATGTACAAAAACCTCTGTTTCCACAGGAAGTTTTGTAATTTCCTTGATAATTTCAAAAGGCAGTTCACGGGAAAGCACAACTCTTGAAAAGCCCATAGCCTTAGCCTTCAAAGCGCCCCTAGCAGTATGTAGAGTCATTTGAGTTGACGCATGAATCACCATTTCCGGACAGCATTTCTTCACAATCTCAATCAATGCCATATCCTGAATTATAAGTCCGTCAACGCCGATTTTGCAGGCAAACTTCACAGCCTTGATGCAATCTTCTAGCTGACTGTCTGTTATCATTGTATTTATGGCAAGATAAATTTTCACTCCACGAACATGGCACTGATAAACAGCCTGTTCAAGTTCCGGATTTGTAAAATTTGCGGCATTCTGCCTTGCGGAAAACATTTCACCGCCAAGATATACAGCGTCAGCTCCGGTTTTCAATGCAGCACAGAGCACCTCCATACTTCCGCAAGGTGCAAGAATTTCAGCCATTACCGTGAAGTTCCGCCGTTATTGAAGGTATTATACGGAATATTTGATTTATGCTCATTTTTGTTGTTTCGGAGCATATTTTCCAGCTGTGCCACACGTTCCTGAAGGTTCTGGACCTCCTGCTGAGCTGATTCAGCCTTTGCCTTTGCCTGAGATGCATCTTCTGCATAATCGTGAACTTCCGAACGGATTTTATCCTCATTTTCCTTTGCTTTTTTCAGTTCTTCATAACAATCAAGAGCAATCAGAGCTGCTGCATCCTGAACAGACATCGTAAGCTTTGACTGGAGCATTTCCGACATTTTTTCATTAAGCTCTCTGATCAGCTGTTCGGTATATTCCTTCGTCTGATCTGTCTTAAGGCAATACTGTCTGTTAAACAGCTTTACAGTGATTAAATTCTCCATATAATTCATTCCTTTCGGCGACATTTGTTTTTAAGTATATCAAGTATATTATACAACATTTCATTCAAAAAGAAAAGGGCTTTCAGCGTTTTTTTAAAACCTCCAAATTTTTTTATTAAAAAGGGTTGACAAATGATATTTTATGTGATAAAATAAATAAGTCATAGCGATTAAGGCTGTGGACAGGTGTCCGAGTGGTTTAAGGAGCTGGTCTTGAAAACCAGTGATACGGCAACGTACCGTGGGTTCGAATCCCACCCTGTCCGCCATTTTTTATATTTATTTGCGGATTTACCCAAGTGGTGAAGGGGCTCCCCTGCTAAGGGAGTAGGTCGGGGAACCGGCGCGAGAGTTCAAATCTCTCAATCCGCGCCA
>JBJFBR010000205.1:0-1595 GCA_051888545.1 Oscillospiraceae bacterium | reverse complement strand
CAGCGGTAGGCATAATTACCGCACTCATAATTAATAAACTGCTCAATTTATTAACTAAAAATCCAAAAAGAAGAAAAGAGGCGCAAAATAAAATATAATTTATGATCAGAAAGATTATTACTGCTTTTATGGCTTTTACTGTTTCAATTTCACTATTCAGCTGTACAAGCATAAAAGAAACAGGTAAATCATCAAACAATGATTCATCTTCGACTATAACAGAACATATAAATATTTCAGAAGGAGCTACTAAAGAAATGCGTGAAAGATCAATTCTATATCAGGGTAATGTTACAAGATTATCAGAAAAAATAAAAAATGCAAAAGAAAATCCTAAGGAGATAACAAAAGTTACTTTTATGGGGGACTCAATAACTCAAGGTTCATTGGCATCTGCCGTAGACAAACAATATACCGAGCTGTTCAGAAAATGGTGGGAAGATAAATTCGGTCCCTACTGTGAATTCAAAAATGCAGGTATAGGTGCAACAAATTCTTATTTAGGCGTTCACAGAGTTGACGAACAAGTATTGAAAGATGAACCTGATATAATTTTTATAGAATTCTTAAATGATTTAAACACAGATTTTTTCAAAGAAAGTATGGACAATCTGGTCAGAAAATGCTTGTCTATGCCAAACAATCCCGCAGTTGTAATGATAGAAATGACTCTTCAAAACGGTGACAGTCCACAGGAAAAACATTTGGATATAGCCAAAGCTTACGGCGTTCCCGTTATCTCTTATCATGATGTTGTAATTCCTGAGGTCAAATCAGGTGCATTAAAATGGTCTGATATTTCCCCTGACAATGTTCATCCTAACGATGACGGACACAGACTTCTTGCTGAACTTTTAGAGGACTTTTTCCTGAAAGTTGAATCTGGCGAAGTTAAGGGAGAACAAAAAGATATTCCGGCTTATGCTCCGACAGGTGACAAATACAAAAATGCACATTATATTGACAGAACAAGCCCGGAAGTCAAAGTGACAGCAAATAACGATTTTAATGAAACTGCTAAGTTTATGTATTTCCAGAATGGATGGGAAACCGAAAAAGGCGGCTCCATTGAACTGGAAATGGAATTCCGGAACCTTGGAATGGCATACCTGAAAACTGTTGACGGAAAAGGCGGTACAATTAATATTACTATCGACGGCAAAGAGTATATGCCTATAACCGCAGATTTTGGAAACGGCTGGGGCAACTATATCAAATCAGATGAGATATATTATTCTGATAAAAAAGCTAAACATAAAGTTAAAATATCAGTAGACAAGGAAACAAATGACTTTTTTAGTATCTTAGCATTCCTGATATCATAATATAATTTGTAAAATATTCATAAATAAGCAGTAAAAATATCAATAGTATAACCCATAATATTCCAAATAAGACTATATATTTACAATTATATCTCATATTATTTGTGCATATTGCCGATTTTACATATATTGATTTTAGAAATACTTGACAAACATATTTTTTTAGTATATAATTTAAATATATTTAAAGGCATTATTGTATATCAATATATTTAAGTAATGCAATATTATGAAAGGAAGTATTGACAATGAAAAAGTTAATGAAGAGAG
>JBJFBR010000204.1:0-1603 GCA_051888545.1 Oscillospiraceae bacterium | reverse complement strand
AATAACAATCTTTTTATACTACCGCTTTGCAGACAAATTTGTAACTAATAATTTTGAAAAAATAACTGCATATTCCCGAACTCTGTGGGGAGATAAAGATTCATTAGAGCTTATAACAGAGCTGTTTTTAGTTGCACTTGTTATTTTCGCCGTAATCTGCCTGTGCTATAAAAAGCGGATTATCGGAAAAGAATCATTTGCCGTTGTGCTTTGCCTTATGGTTGCCGCAGAAGGTTTTACAAACTCAAACATCTATATGACATCACTTGCTGAAATAAACAGTGATGCCAACAAGACATATCAGCAGCAAATCGCTTTAGCTGACAAAATAAAAGATGACAGCTTTTATCGTGTTAAGACTTCCAAAAAGCTTATGGACTACGACCTTGTGGGAAGCCTTGGATATCCCTCAATCAGCCATTACACATCACTTACAGACAAAAATTATATGTTCACAATGAAAAAACTGGGATATTCGTCAGTATGGATGGAACAGGGCTCTAACGGCGGTACTGTTTTCACAGATGCACTGCTGTCTGTGGGATATGAAATAAGTGAGCAAGACCGGAACAGTATTTATCATTCAGGAGAATATTACATCAACGAACTTCCGCAAAAATTCGGTCTGGGAATTATAACCTCAAAGGATTTATCCCAGAATACTGAAATTCCCGAAAGCTATGACCGTACCGTTGTTCAGCAATATCTTTACAACTCACTTTTTGAAGAACAACCCATTGTTACAAAATACCAGCCTGATGTTGAATTTGACAACTTCAGCGGCGGTAAATATCACTTTACCCCTATGCAGGAAATAAACTACAACATCAATGTTGAAGGGAAACAAAGACTCTATTTTGACTGTTTTGATCAATCAACTACCAACCTTTCCGAACCTATTTACAACAGTCTTTCCATTTCTGTAAACGGTGATATTATTCAGAACACCTATCCTATTGATACAAACAACGGTGTTATTGATTTGGGTGAATTTGAAAACACAAGCGTAAATGTAAAGATTGTAGTAACATCAAAGCTGGATTGTTACTCCTTCGGACTTTTCGGAATTGACGAAAACATACTTGCTCAGACTATTGAGGATACTCCCACTATAAACTTTAAGCGTGACAAGGGAACCCTTACAGGAAGCTGTTCGGCAGAAAAAGGACAAACCTGTTTTCTCAGTGTTCCCTACAATGACGGTTTCAAAATCAAGATAAACGGAAAATCCGTTGACTATAACAAAACCTTTGGTACATTTATTTCTTTCCCGCTTAATGAGGGAGAAAACAATATAACCGTAAGCTTTGTGCCGAAAGGATTTATTCCGGGACTTATACTTTCATTTATCGGACTGGCAGCGGCCATAATCTATGCCGTTAAACGCAAGCATATTCCCCGGTTCTCAAAGGTAAATATCATAACCGGCTATGCAGTCAAGGTGATTTTTGTACTTGTCTTTGCAGCTATTTATATTATGCCTGTACTTGTAAATCTGTTTGCCGCAAATAAGTAAGCCTGTTATTCAATACTCAAGAAAGAATGGTTACAACTATGAAACGTAAGCTAAGGAAAATAATAAAATCCATAATATCTCAAAAGA
>JBJFBR010000203.1:0-8849 GCA_051888545.1 Oscillospiraceae bacterium | reverse complement strand
TTAAAGCCTGATTTTGGCTTTATCGTAAAACCTTCAACAGGGTTGCCTTTTACTTCTCCGAAATCAGATGAAACCGTGCCAAAGTCAATCGGTTCTATATTTTCTACAGAAACAGTTACTGGTGCTTCAGGCATTGTAAAACTGTTTTCTGCTATGTTAACATTATTTCCCTTATTATCAAGGCATGACAATGTATAATGATATCCATCTAATTTTTTAGTAGGTTCAACTTTAATAGTAGCATTCTTTTGTGCATAACCTTGTGTATTAACACCGGAGATTTTTACATAGTCTTTTGCATTTTCACTAACAGACACTTTATATGATATATTCTCAACTTGAATACAAACATCACTTTCCGGCATAGTGAATTTATTGTCCGTCACTGTAATTTTACTGCCGTTCGGTTTTTCTACAAAATATTTAACCTTATAATTCTCTTTTACTGATATTTCAATTTCATCGTCTGCTTTAGCAGAACTTGGTTTTACAGTCACTATATCAGAATTATTGTTTATAATTGAGAAAATATATTTTTTTGCTGTTAAATCTATTTCACCTTCAACAGTATACAGAAATTGCTCGGTTTTATCATTTACCTTATAGTTTTTATCAGGAGTAACAACGATTTTTTCACCGTATTGATAATTTGTTCCTTCTGTACCATCGGCACGTGTGACAGTCATATTTATAGGAGAAAAGCTGTATTCTTTCAATTTACAATTAATTTCCAGAGAAGCCATACCAGAGTCGTTAAAAGTAAAATTATCAGGCTCAAAAGTGAGCAGCTGACTGCCGTCACCAAATACAGCGTTACTGAAAGCTTTATTTCCTTTTTCAGTCAATTCAAGTTTTATGCTGTCACCCGGGTCTATAACCAAAGGATTCTCTATTGCCAAAAGTGTATATTCAGATTCACTTTCTTTTTTATAACTTACCTTAAAAAAATCACTTTCTAAACCGTCAAAAGATACTGTATATTCAGTAACGGTATTGCTGAAAGAAGTATTATCTGGTGTTTCAGACTCACTGTCTGATGATAAATCACTAACAGATGAGCTATCAATATCATCATTAGTTGTATTAATCTTCTTTGTAATCGTTATATTATAATTTGTAGACACATTAGATTTCGTTGGAGTCAGATCTGATTTTGATGAATTGTCATCAGTTACAGTACTATCCTCACTTTCTTCCGCTGATACTATAGCATTTTTTGCTATGTCCTGAGCAAAAGGAAGTGCATCAATAGAAAGTGATGTAAACAACAAAGCTACTGAGGCAATCATTGCAACAGCTTTTCGGACTATTTTTGACTCGGTCATAAATTTTCTTCCCTTCTTTTATTTTAATGTCAAATAACAATTAACATACTTAGTAAATCGATTTAACTGCATCAGATAATTTCTTCATCTGTATGAATAAGCATTATTTCTTTTACTACCTTAAAATGTATGTTTTCAGACTGCTTAGAATTAAGATCCGATGTACTTGCAACGCCTATTTCTATATTAACAGGCTGTGCCCAAAGATCAGCATTTAAATCTCTATCAAGTATTGTGGTTTCTTTAGAACCGTCATCCTGCTGTAAAATTACCGTACCTTCAGAACCGGCATTCTTACTTGATGTTATATTTTCAGAAATAACATTCTGATTAATATAAGTTGTGTTCTGTCTTTTGTTTTCATTATAGTTTATATCTTTTTTTATTTTATTAAGCCTTGAAGAAAATACCGGTGAACGATTACTATGCTTATCACTGTCACGGAGTTTTCCGGTCATATTGTTTTGCTGAACCATTTCATTAATTTTTTTTCTTTGAGCTCGTCCGGTTTTTATATTGAATATATACCTTATATCAAACACAAAAAACAAAACAACAGCTGCGACAAAAAATAATATTGCAAATGCCAGGCAAACGATAAATCCGGTGTTATAAATATCTATTAAACTGTTTGAATCAATAAACAATGTCATTATTTATCCACCTGACTTTCTATATCGGTTTCATCAGCTGAACGACCTTTTTGATTAAAAGCTCTTTGCATAGCATCCTTTGCTTTCTCTATATTTGAGAGAACATCAGATGCAAGATTACTGTGCAGTTCTTCATTATATGTACTACTTTTTTTAACTTCTTCAACTTTTTCAGCTATAAAATCAAAACGCTTTTCAATATCTGAATATGTAAGATTTGTTTTTGAAAACTCTGCAGCATGTGAATAAATAGTATTTGCAAAACTATTATATATTGACAATGCCACCTGTGCGTTTTCCACATTTACAAGGTCCATTTCTGTAAGAGTAACATATTTATCCCAATAATCTTTGTAAGATGTTCCCTTTACCTGATCACCATGATTGTCAAGGCTTTCACCCCAAGCACCTTTTGATGTGTTTTCAGCCATTTTTGAAATGATTTTTGCTCGTTCTGACATATCTTTTGTATCAGAATTTTTTTCAAGGACATTATCCTTTGTGGCATTTTCCAACCATGTTACAGATTGTCTTACTCCATCTATAGATTCTTCATCATCAGATTCATTATCAGAATCCCTGTAATCAAAATAATAAGCAATTCCCAGATTATAGCAAAACTTTGCATATTCCTCAGGATCGCCATTCCTGAATTTTTCAATATTATTTGTAGCTGCAATTATATGACTGCTTTCATCTTTATCAAATTTATTATCCTTTAAAACAAACTCCAAAAGCTTATTGTATGCATTTCCGCTTGCCGGCTGAAGTTCTATAGCTTTTTTAAAATAGTCGTAAGCTTCTTCACCTGATGAGCGCTGAGCCGAAGATATATATGAATCATATGTGTCTGTAGTTTTGGTATTACTCAGAATTTTAAATCCCAGGGAAGAAAACGCCATAACACCACATAAAATAAGTGAAGCAATAAAAGTTTTCCACTTGAGTGTTTGTTGTCTTTTATTTTCAATATCAAGCTCCTGATAGTGCTCCAAAGCATACATTAATTCAGCACAGGACTGATAACGCTGATCGGGGTTTTGTTGTGTACATTTTAATATTATTTCTTCAAGACCGGAAGATAAAAGGGGATTCCATTGTCTTATCGGATACATTTCATAAGGATATGCAGATGGATCCTGTCCTGTAATCAGATGATACATAGTTGCTCCAAGACAATAAATATCTGTTCTTGCATCTGTCTGACCATGACCGCCGAACTGTTCAGGAGCAGCATAGCCTCTTGTTCCCAGACAAGTCGTATCGGCCACACTGGTACTTTTGAATTCTCTTGCTGTACCAAAGTCAATAAGAGTTACTTTTCCGTCCGGTTTAAGCATTACATTTGAAGGTTTCATATCTCTGTATATTATCGGCGGAGTTCTGGTATGAAGATAATTCAAAACATCACAGAGTTGTTTTGACCATTCAATAACATCATCCTGATCCTGTGCCCCTTCTTCTTCCAGTTTTTTGCTTAAAGGATTTCCCTCAATATAATCCATAACAAGCAAAAATGTACCGTCACCGTCAATTACATCAATAATGCTTGGTAAATTCGGATGATTAAGCTTTTTAAGAATATCAATTTCCGCAACCAATCCCTGCTTGATAACATCAAAATCCTGTTTGCCGTCCTTACGTACTTCTTTAATTGCCCATTGCTTATTTGCCTTCTCGTTCATAGCAAGATAAACAACACTCATGCCGCCTTTTCCTATTACATTTAAAATTTTATACTTCCCATCAATTATTTGACCAATTTCTAGCATAATAACACACTCAATCTACACGAACAAGAACAGCAGAAATATTATCTGTTTCCATTCGCTTTTTATTTAGTTCAGTAAAATAAATTAAAGTATCTTCCATTATTTTTTCATTTGTCATTGTATGGGAATTTATCCTCCCCAGGAATTCAGCAGGAGTAACTACATGACGGAAGCCGTCACAGCATAGAAGAAAACACTCCCCCGTCTTAATGCTGTCAGTATAAAAATCCGGATTAATATAATCACTGGCTCCAATACATTGAAGCAAAACATTTCTCTGATTGCTGACTCTTGCTTCCTCAGGCGTCATTCTTCCCATATCAATCTCTCTTTGAACGAAAGTCTGATCCTTTGTAAGCTGATAAATAGTATCTGAAAATTTATATGCTCGTGAGTCACCTATATTCATAATATAATATTTTCCGCCAATAAAAAGCATGGCAACCACAGTAGTACCAAGACTAACACCTGTTTTCCGACCGTACTCACCTATCTTGATATTCATATCATAGGCAATTCCGCCAAATGCATTAAAAATTGCCTGTTCGTTAATGCCATTAGCTGCCAGCTTTGAGAAATCACTGGTAAACCATACGGAAAAAGCTTTAATAAGTGCGGAACTAGCGACCTCCCCTTTGGAGAGACCGCCCATTCCGTCACAAAGCACCGTCAAAAGAGCTTTATCACTGCCTATTTCCGCTTCCATTACCAATACGGAATCTTGATTAGTTTTTTTCTTAATTCCTACATCAGTATGTACAGCAGTTAAAAATTTCATAATTATCCTCTGAATTCAAATTCTTCATCTGAAAGCTTGATTATATCACCGTCATGAAGCTGTTCAGGAACATTTGGTACAAGCTTTTTACCGTTAACATATGAATAATTGCTTGATCCAAGGTCTGTTATATAATATGTTCCGTTTGTATCAGTAATTTTTGCATGTCTGCGGCTTACTGTATTATTGTTAATACAGTAATCAACACGGTTATTTTCTTTACCAATAATAAACTGAGGTGACTTTACAGCTACTTTATTTCCAGTCTTTCTGCGAGTTAAAGTTGCATGTCCATTACCTGATAATACTGAAGTTTCACCTGCACCGTCGCCAAGAAGTGATGTTTCACCTGCTCCTGTTGATACAGTACTTGTTGAACCACTGTTTGTATATGGTGGTGCAGGCGGTGTTGGCGGAACAAATCCTCCATTGCTTGCAGATCTAAATCCGTTGTTTTGTATTGCTGCCGATCCACGTCCGTTAACTCCATTACCTCCTACAGGTGGCTTAGGTTTCTTGTTACTCTTGAGCAGAATAATAATTACAACTATAATTATAACTACTACAACTGCAGCTATTACAATTATAATAATAAGACTATTATCTGAATTTTCATCAGATGTTCCGGCAACATCTGATGTATCTAAAGATGAAAGTTCAGGTGTTGATGATACTTCTACCTCAACTTCGCTTGATTCAACAGATTCTTCACTTGAAGCATCAATTTCTGATGATTCTGTTACAGCAACTGTTCCGTCAGCTTTTGTATATTCAATTTTGTAAGCATCAAGAAGTTCTGTAATTTGGTTTATTTCGATTGCATAGAAAAAGTTATCAAATCCACCGTTGTTAATACCAATTACAGCACCGTTAGTATCTACCAAAGGTCCGCCGGAGTTGCCTGCACTAAGACCTGCGTTATGCTGAATAAGTCTTGCTGATGATTTTGTGTCTTTTTCGATACAGCCTGTCTTTGAAACAGAGCCAGCTGTAATTGTAACATCTTTAGCTGTATTGGCAGTACTTTTTGCATTGCTTAATTCTTCTGATACATAGAATGGGAATCCCAATGCATATACCTGCTGTGTAGTTTGTACAGCATCACTATCGGCTATAGCTAAAGGCTGTCTGCCGCCAAGAGATGTTCCCAATGTAAGAACAGCATAGTCACCTTGTTGACTTATATGAGAAATCTTTACCTTTTCCTTATTATCCGAAAGGACAACCAGCTGAAAACTTACATAGTCGTCATCATATGTATGTTTTTTATTATATTTATCTGTATAATATTCGGCAATTGCTTTTTTATTAGTTGAATCAATCGTTACTACATGTGCAGCAGTAAGAAGTGTGGAGTCATTAATAAGAAAAGCTGTACCTGTTTGAACTACCATATCTTCCATTTGTGATGGATGATAATGCACCTCAATTTTAAATACACCTTTGGCATCTTCGCTTACCGCAGTATTTCCTCCTGCTTGATTAAGCGCTGTGTTCTCTTCGGCGAATGATGTCATTGCCAATGTTGTGCTAACAGCCAAAACCATTGCTGAAAGGCAAGCTGCTATTCGCACCAAAAAACTATGTTTTTTCATTTTAGTACCTCCTAAAATTTTTTATAACTTTTATAATACAGATTTCTCTGCAATAAACTATTTAATAATATCATCTGGCAAGCCATTGGTATTTTTATTAAGATTTTCAACGCCATTATATGAATTATTAATTTCATTAAGGCGATTAGTTAAATCCTTCAGTTGTGTTGTTATTCCAATAAGTGTATTCCTGTTATTTATTGCTCTTTCAAGAAATTCTTCCGCACCGTTTCCCGTCCAAAAACCTTGAGCTTTTTTTATCATCTGCAAATAGGATTCTGCCAAATCATCTATTATTAATATAGAGTCATTAACCTTGCCAATTAGGTTATATACTGAAGAAGTTGAAATTTTAATATTATCATCATTTTCTCTCATACAATGCACCTAAAAGTTCATTTTCAGAACTAAATCAGATATAAGTTCTTCACCATTTTCATTTATCTTGCAAACCTCATGTAAGTCCCGGCAATAGTCTCTGAGCTCGCAAAGAATCTCATCAAGAGATTCTCTGCATTGCAGCACCCGGTTTGCAAATAGTTCATGAGAAGAACCCGACCAGACAGCATCCACCATATCAAAATATGAGTTTATTCTTTCTATCTCAACAGAAAGTGAATCAACAATATCATCGATACATTCAGCTGTATTTTTAAGAGCTTTTGTATCAACAGAATAAACTTCACTATCCATTTTGTACCTCCGGATTATTTCTTTAACTTTATAGCTTTATTATACTCAAAATTGCGAAATTCAACACAAAAGCTGACAAACGACATTTTTTAATGGATAAACAGCAAAAATCGACAATAATAATATAAAAAAATAATCCTTCGGTCATTTTAATTCAGCTATCACTATAAATAGTTATTTTATACATTTTTAATGATATTACCTTGTGGATATTATAAATATACACTAAATAGCAAAAGCTTTCAATATGTGACAAATAATGTGACAAAATATTTTAATTAACTCCAAATCGAGTCACATTTATTCACTCGAAAATCGTTAAGCTGATGTCACATTGTAATTAATTTAGTCTTCAAGGTGTTTTTTCATAATTGAAATTGTTTCTTCTTTGTTGTATACCATATCACTGTCAAAAAGAAATTCCAGATAATCTTTAAAAGCCATTACTATACTTGTTTCTTCTATAATCAGATACTTGAAACCATTAAACAGCTGTATCATCAGACGGCTATTGTCCATTATTCCTATGCAAAGCTTATTATTAAAGATATTGTAATTGCTCTTTACAATTCTATAGTTATAAATACCGCTTTCTGCAAAATCTATCATTCGTTTAAGCATAGCTTTTCTGTCTTTTACTGAAATCGGTTTATACATATACTCGGGGATTTCTGTCATCCTTCCTGTTTTTGTAAATTCTTCTAATCCTTTTTCAGTAAAAATATTTTTGCTTTCATAATTCAAAGTTGACGAATTTAAATTGAACAGGAAATCTTTCATATATTTATGATCATCATCCAGCAAGCTATATCTATCAAAAATATCAGAATCTAAGCATAAACTGAATTCCGATTGATAATTATAGGTAAAACTGCGTGTTAATATATCTTTTGAACAATAATAAAAGTCGAAATCATTTATTACACTAATTAATTTGGATTTCTGCATTAAAATCTCATTAAATTGTCTGCTATAAAAATCAACATGATTTCGCGACTTATATATTATCCCGCTGCTATAATCGGGATTCGAGCATACAACAAAATCATTTGTTATTATCATGTATGGTAAAACACCCATAAAACTCATATTGGTTACTATATCACCGTAATAATAATATAAGCAATAATTTTTGTTTTCATAAGCCAGTTCAGAGACATAAGAAAATATATTAAGGTTGTATTTAAGTGGGTTTTTGTCAATAGGACTGTTATCCATACAAAAGACATGATTGATTTTATTCTCTGCTTTTTCATCAATACAATACTTTAAAATTGAATTAAGCGTTTTAGAAGGCTGTGCTATGATATTGACATCTGAACCGTTTTGAAATTCATAAGAGATTATAATCTGGATATTTTTTAATAAATCATTATGATCATTACAAAATGTTGTCCCAGGGATATTTTCTAAATCAATCTGAGTTTTAAAATCTATAGATTTATCAAGCTCAAACTTTTTATGGGAAAGATCGTTTATGATTTTAGCGACATATTGTCTTCTTTTGTATATTTCTTCCCCCATGACAGCTATTTCATACTGCTCAAGCAAAGTGTTTTTTATGTCCGAAGACAACATAAGCTTATCACATATTTTTTCAACTATTTCTCTGTTGGCCGGTTTCCTGGAACCTGTTATTATTTTCTGCAAAACAGTTCGGTCAACATCAATGGACTCAGCTAGTCTCTTGATACTTATATTTCGTTTCTTAATAATTGAATTAAGATTTTCTGAAAATAATGACATTAACAACCCCTACTTTATAATTTTATTATTTATTAAAAATTAATTATACTATAAATTACATATTATTTCAATATGTGACAATAAAAGTGACAAATATTTTAATCTGAAATTCAATAAGTTATTATATTTTTTAATTATTTTGTATTAATACAATTATCTTGCAATGCTATTATACATTTTTTATTTGATCCGCCAACATTCATAAGAAAGTAGACAGTTTTTTGCTCAAATCATATTCTCATCTTCAACCGTCTGGGATGACCACTCCACAGTAGAGCTCAAACCCG
>JBJFBR010000202.1:0-1643 GCA_051888545.1 Oscillospiraceae bacterium | reverse complement strand
ATTGGTGTTCACATATTGACACCACCTATTACTGCATCGGTTCAACTATGGGGCCGCACCCATACCCTGAAATGGTCAGAGATTTTCAGAAAATTATTTCCAAGGAAATTAAAGAAGAACTGCTTGAACGTGAAGGAAAACTTCCTGACTGCATTGTTGCCTGTGTAGGCGGCGGCTCAAATGCCATGGGTGCATTCTATAATTTCATTGAAGACAAATCAGTTAGTTTGGTTGGTGCAGAAGCTGCCGGACGAGGAGTAAACACTCCGGACAATGCAGCTACGATAACCAACGGCTCATACGGTATTTTCCACGGAATGAAATCATTATTCCTGCAGAACGACTACGGTCAGATCAATCCTGTATATTCAATCTCAGCAGGTCTTGACTATCCAGGTGTTGGTCCTGAGCACGCTTATCTTGCAGAAAGCGGCCGTGCTGATTACGTGGCAATCAGCGACGAGCAAGCTGTAAACGCTTTTGAATATCTTTCAAAAACTGAAGGAATTATTCCTGCTATTGAATCATCTCACGCTGTTGCCGCAGCTTTACAAATTGCTCCAAAAATGAGCAAGGATCAGATTCTTGTAATTAATCTTTCAGGCCGCGGTGACAAAGACGTATATTCCATTGCAAAATACAGAGGAGTTGATTTGAATGAAGAATAGAATTGACGCTTGTTTTGAACAGCTAAAAAAAGAGGGTATAAAAGCTCTTATCGGATTCATAACCGCAGGAGATCCTGACCTTGAAACATCAGAGAAAGCAGTTTTAGAAATGTATGACAACGGAGTTGACATAATTGAGCTGGGTGTACCTTTTTCTGACCCTATCGCAGAAGGTGTTACCATACAAAAATCATCTCAGCGTTCACTTAACCACAACACAACTCTTGACGATATTTACGGTCTTGTAGAAAATCTTAGAAAGAAAACAGACAAACCATTGCTTTTAATGATGTATCTTAACACAATCTACAAATACGGTACTGAGAAATTTTTCAGCCTTTGCAAAGAAAAGCAAATTGACGGTGTAATTGTACCGGATATGCCTTTTGAAGAAAGAGATGAGCTATTGGAATCTTCTGAAAAATACGGAGTTTATCTTATTAATCTTGTTGCTCCGACTTCCCACGAACGCATCAACATGATTGCAAAAGAATCCAAAGGATTTTTATATGTTGTTTCATCTTTAGGAGTTACCGGAACAAGAAGTGAAATTACCACTGATTTTGACTCACTTTTAGCACCGCTGAAGGAACATCCTGAATACTGCCCCGCTTGCATTGGATTCGGAATTTCTTCTCCGGAGCAAGCTAAAAAAATGTCATCATACTGTGACGGAGTTATTGTAGGAAGTGCCATTGTCAAATATTTTGAAAAGTACGGCAAGGACTGTATTCCTTACGTTGGCGAATTTGTCAGATCACTTCGTGACGGAATGGACAGCTAACTATAATATATTCAATTTACACGAACGTATGTTCTTATAATTAATGATAACACCAAAATGCTATTCCGGCAAGTGTTTCAGCAAAATTTAACAGAATATTCACAATTTAAGTGATAACAAAACAGGCTGCTGCAAAAAAATGAATTGACCCCAAAAAGTTAGACAAAGTTTTTAAGGAATAATTGTATAAA
>JBJFBR010000201.1:0-1651 GCA_051888545.1 Oscillospiraceae bacterium | reverse complement strand
ACATTTCCCACATTGGATATCTTATAAACCTGTCTTACTTCAATTCTTGCAGTTGCAACTTCACGATACTTAGGTGCAAGCATACCCTTCATAGCATCTGTAATTTCTTCTATTGCATCATATATGATTCTGTAAAGTCTGATATCAACACCGTCACGTTCTGCCATATCTTTTGCAACCGGATCAGGTCTTACATTGAATCCCACGATAATGGCATTTGACGCATTGGCAAGCATAATATCGCTTTCAGATACAGCTCCTACACCGCCGTGTATAACCTTGACTCTGACTTCATCATTTGAGATTTTTTCAAGGGACTGCTTAACTGCTTCAACAGAACCCTGCACGTCAGCTTTAACAATAATAGGAAGCTCTTTCATTTCACCTTCAGATATCTGACTGAACAGGTTATCAAGAGTAACCTTCTGATACTGGCTGAACTTTTCTTCCTTAGCCTGCTGTTTTCTCTTTTCAACCAATTCTCTTGCAAGCTTTTCATCGGCAACCGCATTGAATGTGTCACCGCTCATCGGAACCTCACCAAGTCCTGTAATCTCAACAGGTGTGGAAGGTCCTGCCTTGTCAATGCTTCTTCCCTTATCGTTTGTCATTGTTCTGACGTGTCCGACAGATGTTCCTGCGATTATAACATCGCCCTTGTGGAGTGTACCACCTTGTACAAGAAGTGTTGCAACCGGACCTTTGCCTTTGTCCAGTCTTGCTTCAATAACAGTACCTACTGCTGCTTTGTTCGGATTAGCTTTAAGCTCCTGAACCTCTGCAACAAGAAGAATATTATCAAGCAGATCATCAATACCCATACCTGTCTTTGCAGAAACCGGAACGGCAATAACATCTCCGCCCCATTCTTCAACAACAAGGTCATGCTCGGTAAGCTGCTGCTTTATCATATCAGGATTTGCATTTTCCTTATCCATTTTGTTTATAGCAACAATAATTGAAACTCCCGCTGCCTTTGCATGGTTTATAGATTCAATTGTCTGCGGCATTATACCGTCATCGGCTGCAACAACAAGTACTGCAATATCAGTAATATTTGCACCTCTTGCTCTCATAGATGTGAAGGCCTCATGTCCCGGTGTATCCAGGAATGTAATCTTCTTATTATTGTGATATACCTGATATGCACCAATGTGCTGAGTAATACCGCCTGCTTCCGTATCGGTAACATGAGCATTTCTTATTCTGTCAAGAATTGATGTTTTACCATGGTCAACGTGTCCCATTACAACAACTACAGGGCATCTTTCTTCAAGGCTGTCTTCTGAATCCTCAACATCTTCAATAAGTCTTTCCTCAATAGTAACGATAACTTCCTTTTCAACCTTTGCACCCAGCTCATCAGCAACAAGTGCAGCGGTATCAAAGTCTATAGTTTCGTTAATTCCTGCCATAACGCCAAGTCCCATGAGCTTCTTAATAACCTCAGACGATGTTACTTTCAGTCTTGATGCAAGCTCTGAAACAACGATCTCATCAGGAATTTTAACCTTGAGCTGCTGTTTTCTTGCCCGCTCAAGCTCCAGTCTTTTAAGCTTTTCTGCCTCAGTTTCTTTCTTATGGGAGAACTTTTGTTTTTTATGCTGCTGTGATTTCTGAGTAAGCTTTTGCTTTTTAGCAAAATTATCTT
>JBJFBR010000200.1:0-1651 GCA_051888545.1 Oscillospiraceae bacterium | reverse complement strand
CAGTTTATAAAATTTTGCATTGTGTTTTTATAATATTATATTTCTAAATTGTAAACATTTTTTGTACCAGTCTATTTTTTCTCTTCCTCTGCCGAATCACTTTTTTTCGCCGATGATATCAAGCTATTCTTTGTAAGTCCCTCTGCAAAATCAATAGGCATGGTAAACATAATTCCTGTGTTAGGGAGTGACAGATCACCAATAGTATTGTATATCACACGTCTTGCGATATCCAGCTGATCGTTCTTTATTACAGATAGTATGGTTCTGTTGTCCTCATCGTCACTGAAAAATGCTTTGAGTGATGAATTTATAAAGCTGTCATCAACCTTTGAAAGTATCCTTGCCATGCCTGACGACTCAATAACCGTAGCACCGCAGATGCCGACTGTGGAAAGTCCTTCAAGCAGATATTCCAAAGAATCAACCTTGTTTAAAATAATCACCATCAGTTTCATAAAATCAGCCTTTCATTCTAACCTTCGCTTTTCTGTGATGACAGCGGATCTGTTTTTTCCACAATCTGACTAACCTGATCTTTAAAATCCTGTGACAATGTCAAGGTATTGTCTTCCCAGGTTCCTGAAGGCATAAGAAATTTACACATTATATTGCCCTTTTTAAGCATTTCCATAATAATCTTTTTCTGATCCTTATATACGCCTTTGCTCAAATCGGTTTTTGCATCTTTGGTAATATACCCATACATTGTGTCCATATTAAGACTTGTTATACTTGTCTGTTTAAAGGTATTGCTTACCAATGTAGTGAGCACCGTTCCCATAAACTCGAGATTTCCTTCATTGCCGCTTTCAAAAACAGGATATTCATACAGCTCACGAATCTGCTTGCCGTAAAGAGTAACTGTCTGTGACTTTTTAAACAGAATATCATCATCATCGTTAGTCGTAAGATGGTATAATTCTTCTGCAGGAGTATAGACCACACCGCCTAAAATATCCACTACCTTGTCAAATCCATCGTTAGGAATTACTACATAGTTGGTAATTTTTATGCCAAGAGTATCTTTGATTGAATCCTTCAGATTATCAACACCATCTCTGTATGCAGATTTAAAATCCTGACCGTCATCTGTTTTAATGCTTGATGAAAGAGGAATAGCCACAACCGTTTGCTTTTCGGAAGAGATTCTTACTATTGCCATATCTTTAAGATCGTTTTTTGTGCCTTCTCTTATATAAAGCATATTTATGGCAGCCTGAGGCGGTGCCGGTTTTTCAGCCTCTGCAGGCTTGTTAAGCTCATTTACCCTTTGTACCAAAAAAATAGCCATAAGTCCGAATATAATCAAAAACAGCAGTGTAGAGCCGAAATATGCCAATGCTACAGGCAGCTGTGATCTTCTTTTTAGGAATGTTTTCTTTTCATTTACGGACATTGAAATTTCTCTCCTCAAATTGATTATTGACAGGTTAAGTCAATTAAATGCTACGCTTTCAAATAAATCATGTAATTTATTGTATATTAAAAAAAGTTCTTGAACATTTTTTCTTTTTGGTGTAAAATAAGAATGCTGACAGAAAAGCATCAAATCAACCAAAATAATCATCACCTGCAATTTTGAATACAGGGTTCTCATCAATGCTGATTATCCGTGTGTCAAGACCTGCTTTTTTAGCCATATTTAAGG
>JBJFBR010000199.1:4666-9117 GCA_051888545.1 Oscillospiraceae bacterium | reverse complement strand
CTGTTCTCTGCGGAAGAATTTCAGAAGCGGGTTGACTCTGCCGCTGTATATGTCAACTGCTCTACACGCTTTACAGACGGTGAGGAATTCGGTCTTGGGGCTGAAATCGGCATCTCAACACAGAAGCTCCATGCAAGGGGTCCTATGGGACTTAATGAGCTTACAACCACAAAATTCCTTATAAACGGCAACGGACAAATCAGATAATTGTTTTATACTGCATAAATGTATATAATAATGAATAGTTTACAAAATAGTCACTATTTTAGCTTTTCAAAAGCTTGAAAAAAGGACAGATAAGTTATATAATGTATTTATATATTTATTTGAAAGGATATGAATATTATGAGGAAGATTTTAGCCGCTTTATTAGCAGGAGTAATGGGACTTACCGTTCTGGCATCCTGCGGAAGCTCATCAAGCGATTCAGACAGCAAAGGCAGTGAATCAAAAGCCGATGCAACAAAGGTAATTGATATTGACCTTACAAGCGAGGAATATGCTTTCGGTGTTGACAAGGACCAGCCTGAGCTGCTCCAGCAGGTAAACGATTTTATTGCAGAAATCAAGGACAACGGAAAATTTGACGAGATCTGCAACAAGTATTTCTCAGACGGTACTCCGACACCTATTAAACCCGCTGAACTTGACAACAGCAAAGATCAGCTGGTAGTTGCAACAAATGCTGCATTCGAGCCATTTGAATACAAGGACGGCGAAAGCTATCTCGGCATTGATATGGAAATAGCATCACTTCTCGCTGAAAAGCTTAACAAAGAGCTTGTTATCCAGAATATGGACTTTGACGCTGTTTGTCTTTCAGTAGGTCAGCACAAATGCGACATTGCAATGGCAGGCCTTACAATCAAGGAAGAAAGAAAAGAATATGTTGATTTCTCAGATTCCTACTATGCAGCATCACAGAGACTTATTGTTAAAGGCGACAACACAGAATTTGACAGCTGCAAGACTGCTGACGATGTTACAAAGATTCTCAGCGAAAAGGACGATTCAACAAAAATCGGTGTTCAGAATGGTACAACCGGTCAGAAGTTTGTTCAGGGCGACAAGGAATGGGAATTTGACGGCTTTAAGACCGGCTGTGTAGGCTACAAGAACGGTTCACTTGCAGTACAGGATATGATCAACGGAAACATTGATTATGTAATTATTGACTCTGCTCCTGCACAATGCATTTCAAAAGCTATGAACAAGCTTTCATAATAAAAAAATAATCGCAGTACCCCATCCTGTACGATGGGGCATTGTATTTAAAGGAAGATTTTATGGGTGATTTCGGACAAAAAATAGATACGTTTTTAAAAGCGTTCATTGACGGAAAAGGATATAAAACAGTAATTGAGGGTTTACAGCACACTGTTACCATTGCTGTTTTAGGTCTTATTATAGGTATTATAGTAGGTACGCTTATTGCCACCGTAAGAGTTTTGCCAAAATACAAAACTCTGCCAAAGGTTTTAAACGGGATATGCAGTGTATATGTAGGCTTCTTCCGCGGTACTCCTATGGTTGTTCAGCTTTTGCTGTTCTATTATGTTCTTATGCCGATTATCGGTTTAAAGATGCCGTCAGTTACAGTTGCAACTTGGGTTTTCGGTCTGAACAGCGGTGCATATATTTCAGAAATCATGCGCAGCGGTATACAATCTGTTGACCCTGGACAAATGGAAGGCGGACGTTCACTTGGACTAAGCTACAGCACAACAATGATAAGAATAGTAATTCCTCAGGCTGTAAAAAATATTCTGCCGACCTTGGGCAACGAGTTCATTACTCTTATTAAGGAGACCTCAGTTGTAAGCTTTATCGGTGCTACTGACCTTTATGTTGCATTCAACAACATCGGAAGCAACAGCTATGAATTTATGGTACCATACCTCATAATGGCATTGATCTATATTGTTATGGTACTTCTCATTACATTGCTTATTAAAATAATGGAAAGGAGTCTGAGAAAAAGTGATAGAAGTAAGTAATCTTAACAAAAGCTACGGCTCACTCCATGTTTTAAAAGACATTAACATCAACATTGATAAAGGAGAAAAGGTTGTAATCATCGGACCTTCCGGTTCAGGAAAATCAACCTTTCTCAGATGCCTTAACTGTATGGAAGACCCTACGTCAGGCAGCATTGTTTTCAACGGTGTAGATATTGCGGATATGAAAGTAGACATTAACATTCACCGTCAGAAAATGGGTATGGTTTTCCAGCATTTCAACCTTTTCAACAACAAAACGGTTATAGAGAATATTATGCTTGCACCGATTTATGTTGAAAAGAAAAAAAGAAAAAAGCTCAAAAGGGATAAGATGAGAGGCAGGAAAGTTGAAGGCGAAATCAAATCTGTTAAGCAGATCAAAGAAGATGCAAGAAACAATGCCATTGAACTCTTAAAGAGAATTGGTCTTGAGGACAAGGCAGACGTTTATCCTTCTTCCCTTTCCGGCGGACAAAAGCAGCGTGTCGCCATTGTACGTTCATTGGCAATGAATCCTGATGTTATTCTTTTTGACGAGCCAACCTCAGCCCTTGACCCTGAAATGGTAGGAGAAGTTCTGCAGCTTATGAAAGAGCTTGCTGACGACGGAATGACAATGGTTGTTGTTACCCACGAAATGGGCTTTGCACGGGAAGTTGCCTCACGAGTTGTATTTATGGACGACGGACGAATTGCGGAACAAGCTCCCCCTGAAGAATTCTTCACCAACCCGAAAAATCCAAGACTTAAAGAGTTTCTTTCAAAGGTGCTTTAACTATGGAAACTGTAATCAAAACAGCAAAAGGTCTTGAAAATCTGCCTCAGGCAAAAATTATCCGAAAAGCGGTTTTTATAGATGAGCAAGGCTTTGTCAACGAATTTGACGGCATTGACAGCCAAGCCGTTCATGCAGTTGTTTTTGTAGATGACAAGCCTGCTGCTACGGGAAGATTATTCAAGGATGACAGCGGCTGGCATATAGGACGGGTTGCCGTTATGAAAGAATACAGGCACTTGCATCTTGGCAGCAAAATAATGCAGACCTTGGAGGCGTATGCGAAAAAGCTGGGTGCTGTGGAAATCACCCTTTCTGCACAAGAAAGAGCCAAAGATTTTTACGAGAAAATCGGCTATGAAAATATGGGAAATCCACACCTTGACGAAGGCTGCCCGCATATAACAATGCGACTTAAATTATAAACAATCGGCATTGGCAATTCTTTTAAAGTTTGCTGATGCCGTTTATTTTTATGCATTAAATGCGGTTTTGCTTTTTTTGCGGCTATCTATTGCAATTAATTAAAAAAAATGTTATACTGAAAGAGTATTAGTTTAGGTCAGTTATTTTGGGGAAGTGATATCTTGAATACTGAATTGGTAAAATTATTGATTCAACTTGTTATCGGATGTGCAATTATTATGGCTTTTATTGCACTTGCCTGCATAATCACACCCAGAATCGCAAAGTTAATTATTAAACGACATCCAAATCTTGCCGATAAGCCTGAGAATTCTGAGCAGAATAATTCTTCTGAAGAGCCAAAAGTACAAGGTCCGTATGACCCTCAGAAGGACAAATATGACTTAAACTATAAAATCTATAACGAAGATATATATGGAGTTGATTTTAAACATGTCAAAGAAAAATTCAAACGCAAAAATGGTTGACGCCATTACTTCCATGGACGAAGATTTTGCAAAATGGTATACAGATATATGCAAAAAGGCTGAACTTATCGAATATACCAGCGTTAAAGGCTGTATGGTAATCCGTCCTTACGGCTATGCGATATGGGAAAACATTCAGAAGATTCTTGACGCAAAGTTCAAAGAGCTTGGCCATGAAAATGTATGTATGCCGATGTTTATTCCTGAAAGCCTTTTGCAGAAGGAAAAAGACCATGTTGAAGGCTTTGCCCCTGAGGTTGCATGGGTAACACAGGGCGGTGATGAAAAGCTTGAGGACAGACTTTGCGTTCGACCAACCTCTGAGACACTTTTCTGCGAACACTATGCAAATATTGTTCACTCCTATCGTGATTTGCCAAAACTTTATAACCAGTGGGTTTCTGTTGTAAGATGGGAAAAAACCACAAGACCTTTCCTCCGTTCAAGAGAATTTTTATGGCAGGAAGGCCACACAATTCATGCTACGGCAGAAGAAGCTATTGAAGAAACAGAGAGAATGCTCAACTGCTATGCAGATTTCTGCGAAAACTCACTCGCTATGCCTGTAATAAAAGGCAGAAAAACTGACAGCGATAAATTTGCCGGTGCTGAGGCAACCTACGCTATAGAAGCTTTGATGCATGACGGAAAAGCTTTGCAGGCAGGTACTTCACACTATTTCGGTGACGGATTTGCAAAGGCCTTTGGTATTCAGTTCACCAATAAAGAAAACAAACTTGAATATCCTTTCCAGACTTCATGGGGCGTTACAACCCGTCTTAT
>JBJFBR010000199.1:0-4566 GCA_051888545.1 Oscillospiraceae bacterium | reverse complement strand
GACGGAATGTTCCAAAAGGCTTTGGAAAACCAGAAAGCAAGAACATATCAGTGCAAAACTATGGACGAAATTACCGACGCTCTGGAAAAGAACGGCGACGGTTTTGTTGAGGCTATGTGGTGCGGCGATGAAGCCTGCGAAGATATGGTCAAGGAAAAAACCGGTGTGGGTTCAAGATGTATTCCTTTTGAACAGCATCATATCTCAGATACATGTGTATGCTGCGGAAAACCTGCAAAGAAAATGGTTATCTGGGGCAAAGCTTATTAATTTAAATATGTAAAGGCTGTGCAGATTAGCACAGCCTTTTTTTATGCTTATCAGCAGCCACAGCCACAACCATTGTCGCAGCCACCACAGCCGCCCCAGTTACCGCCGCCACAGCAGCAAGCGATTATGAGAATAAGAATGATAATCCACCAGCATCCGCCGCCAAATCCACAACCGTTCATAGAACATTCTCCTTTTAATTTATAGATTTAAGACTGCTGAAGTTTTCTTCACGCAATGTCTTATATTACAATGTATGAAAATTGCCGAAATGTGTTACAAAAAATATATGAAAGGATATTTTGTCCATTGCATAAAATGATAGTACTGCAGTGATTAAATTGTTTTAATCGGTCAATGCTTAAATAGAAAGACATCTTGAAAGGGTGAGTTGATCTATGGCGATAAACAGCCGAAGCTTTGAGATTGATAAATTTACTAAAAAAGGACGGGAAATTATTCGCAGTGCTGTAAGCTTAGCAGGAAGCTGGGGACACACATATATCGGTACAGAGCATCTGCTTCTCTCAATTATGGAGGACGGGTCTTCCACAGCCTACGCAATACTTATTCAAAACGGTGTTTCCCCTGACGATATCCGTGAACAGATGATGAAACTGATTGGCAGAGGTACACCCTGTCGGCTTAATCAGAATGATTTTACTCCCACAGCTTTGAATACATTAAAAATCGCCTGCATTTTAAGTGAGGAATGTGACGAAAAGCTAACAGGCTCTGAATATATCCTTGCAAGCATTATAAAACAGTCCTCAGCCTGCGGATGTTCTATGCTGAAAAATCTGGGTAAAAATATCAATGTTATATATTCCGAATGTATTGACAGCAATGAAAATCTGTTTGTTGAATCATCCTATGCAAAGCTTAAAAATCTTGAAAAATACGGAAGAGAGCTGACGAGAAAAAGCGTATGCGAAGATTTTGACCCGGTAATCGGCAGAGAAAATGAACTTTTGCGGCTGATGGAAATACTCTGCCGGCGCACAAAGAATAATCCCTGTCTTGTGGGTGAGGCAGGTGTGGGCAAAACTGCTATAGTAGAAGCTTTGGCAGTAAAAATACTGCAAGGCAAAGTTCCTGACCGTTTGCAGAATAAACGAATCATTTCCCTTGATATTGCCCTTCTGCTTGCGGGAGCAAAGTACCGTGGAGATTTTGAAGAAAGACTTAAACTGTGTATGGAAGAAGCCGAATCGGCCGGAAACTGTATTCTTTTTATTGATGAAATTCATAATATTATGGGTGCAGGAGCAGCGGAGGGAGCTATTGACGCTGCAAATATTCTCAAACCACAGCTTGCAAGAGGTAAAATTCAGGTCATTGGTGCAACCACCTATGATGAATACCGCAGCCATATTGAAAAGGATTCTGCCACAGAACGGCGTTTTCAGATTTTGCAGATAGAACCCCCGACCCTGCAGCAGACATTGGATATCCTTAAAGGACTGCGTTCAAAATATGAGGAGCATCATAATGTAAAAATATCCGATAAGGTGCTTGAAAAAACCGTTGAGCTTGCAGATAAATATATTCACAACCGATATTTCCCCGATAAAGCTATAGATGTTCTTGATGAAGCATGCTCTGCAGCCTCAGTGGAAAACTCTGATATGAAGTCTTCCAAAGCATTTATTTCTGATATTTTTGACGACTATATAACAGGAAAAATCAGCCGTGAAAAATACCTGAATGCCATAACCGAAAAACATAAGATCAAGCTAATTACACTGACAGAGGAAAGCATAAGCCGAGTTGTATCAAATATGACAGGGATTCCCTGCAGCGAGCTTAATGAAAAGGATAAAACCAAGCTATCAAGGCTGGAACAACAGCTCAATTCAAAAATAATCGGTCAGGAAGATGCCATAAAGACGGTGTGCAATGCAGTAAGACGTTTCAGAATAGGTCTGAAAAACGAAAACAGACCAATGGGGAGTTTTATTTTCTTAGGTCCCAGCGGCATTGGAAAAAGTATGCTTGCAAGCGAGCTTTCAAAACAGCTTTTTCACCGTCCTGACGCTCTTATCCGCATAGATATGTCAGAATATATGGAAAAACACAGCGTATCAAAGCTGATTGGTGCACCTCCCGGATATGTGGGATATGAAAACGGCGGTATACTCACCGAACAGGTACGGCAAAAGCCCTATTCTGTGCTTTTGCTTGATGAAATTGAAAAAGCTCACCCTGATGTGTTCAATCTGCTGCTGCAAATCCTTGAAGACGGATTTTTAACCGACTCATCAGGCAAAAAAGTATCTTTCACAAGCATTTTAATTATAATGACATCAAACTGCGGCGTAAAAAAATGCTCACAGGAAACAGCTTTGGGATTTAACAGCCCTGCTCCTTTTAAAGACAGGGAATCAATGAAAAAAATCATGCTTGACAGCCTGAAAGAGTTTCTCTCTCCCGAACTGCTTGGCAGAATTGATGAAACTATAGTTTTCAACAGCCTGAGCAAAGAAAATCTTAATGCTATTGCAGTAAATGAACTGGAAAAACTTAAAATCCGCCTGCAAAAACTGGGCTATAACTTTTCTTATGATGAAAATGTACCTGAATATATATGCGAGAAATGCTGTGATAAAAACGGCATCGGAAGTACTGTTACAAATTGCAGCGCAAGAGAAATACGAAGATTTGCAGAATGTGAAATTCAAAATCTCATATCTGATAAGATTATAAGCGGAGTTGAAAAAAACGGTGCTATAGTGCTGGAAAGACGGTCTGACGGGCTTTTCATTAAGGAAACAGTTGTTAATTGCTAAAACTTTTGGGGGAAATTGTATAAAAAAATGAAACTTTTTTGTAATAACTCTTGCAATTTGCAGAATATAATGTTATAATAAAAAGCGAAAGACGTTGTGAATGGGGATTTAGAGCGTCTTATATTTGCTATAATTTATATTTGAGATGGGAGTAGTTGCAAATGGAATTGAAAAATGCTTACCTTAAGGAAGTATACGCTAACTGCGAAAAAAGAAACGCAGGAGAAAAAGAATTCCTTCAGGCTGTTAAAGAGGTTCTCGAAAGCCTTGAGCCTGTAGTTGAAAAGAGACCTGATATTGTAAAAGCAGGTATCATTGACAGAATTGTTGAGCCTGAAAGACAAATTCAGTTCAGAGTATCATGGGTTGACGATAACGGCAAGGTACAGGTTAACCGTGGTTACAGAGTACAGTTTAACTCAGCAATCGGACCTTATAAGGGCGGTTTAAGACTTCATCCTTCTGTATGTGCATCAGTTATTAAGTTCCTCGGCTTTGAACAGATCTTCAAGAACAGCCTTACAGGTCTGCCAATCGGCGGCGGTAAGGGCGGTTCAGACTTTGATCCTAAGGGCAAGTCTGACGGAGAAGTTATGAGATTCTGCCAGAGCTTTATGACAGAGCTTTCAAAACATATCGGTGCTGACACAGACGTTCCTGCCGGCGATATCGGTGTAGGAGCAAGAGAAATCGGTTATATGTTCGGTCAGTATAAGAGACTCCGCAACGAGTTCACAGGTGTTCTTACAGGTAAGGGACTTTCATACGGCGGTTCTCTTGCAAGAACAGAGGCTACAGGTTATGGTCTTTGCTACTTCACAGAAGAAATGCTCAACTGCATGAAGAATGAAAGCTTTAAGGGCAAAACAGTTGTTATCTCAGGTTCAGGAAATGTTGCAATTTACGCTACACAGAAAGCTACTGAGCTTGGCGGTAAAGTCGTTGCTCTTTCCGATTCAAACGGTTATGTTTACGATCCTAACGGTATTAATCTTGATGTTGTTAAGCAGATAAAGGAAGTTGAAAGAGGAAGAATCAAGGAATATGTTGACAGAGTTCAGGGTGCTGAATATCACGAAGGCTGCAAGGGCATCTGGACAATTCCTTGCGATATTGCTCTTCCATGTGCTACACAGAACGAGCTTGACGGTGAATCAGCTGATATTCTTATCAAGAACGGCGTAATTGCTGTTGCAGAAGGTGCTAATATGCCTTCAACTCCTGAGGCTACAGAAAAATTCCTCGATGCAGGCGTTCTTTTCGGACCAGCTAAGGCTGCAAACGCAGGCGGTGTTGCTACATCAGCTCTTGAAATGTCACAGAACAGCGAAAGACTTTCATGGACATTTGAAGAAGTTGACGCTAAGCTCAAGAATATTATGGTTAACATTTTCCATAACGCATTTGACGCAGCTAAGGAATACGGTCATGAGGGCAACCTTGTTTCAGGTGCTAATATTGCAGGCTTCCTTAAGGTTGCAGATGCAATGATGTGGCAGGGTGTTGC
>JBJFBR010000198.1:5872-9216 GCA_051888545.1 Oscillospiraceae bacterium | reverse complement strand
GCAGTTGGCTCATCAAGCAGTATACATTGGGGCTCCATAGCTATAACACCGGCGATGGCAACTCTCTGTTTCTGACCTCCTGAAAGTCTATGAGGTGCGTGTTTGCGATACTCATACATATCAACTGTTTTTAGCGCATCATCTACCCTGTGTCGGATCTCATCAGGTTCAACACCCAGATTTTCAAGAGCAAATGCAACATCTTCTTCAACAATTGTTGCAACAATCTGATTATCGGGATTTTGAAAGACCATACCTGCAGATTCTCTGATTTTAAGAAGATTACTCTCGTCTTTGGTATTCATTCCGTTGACAATAACATCTCCGCTTTCAGGAATATTTATAGCATTAAAACACTTTGCAAGGGTGGATTTTCCAGAACCATTATGACCGAGAATTGCTACAAATTCGCCTTTATTTATTTCAATATTAATATTTTTTAATACTCTGGTAACTATCTCTTGTCCTTCTGAATCACCTTCAGACTTATAAGAAAAAGATAGATTTTCTGCCTTAATAAAAGAACTCATTTATTTATTCCCTTTACTATTACTTAAAATATCTTTAACCTTTTTCTCTGCTTTATCAATTATTTCCGAAGCTTTACTTTCCACTTTTTCAATATTTTCCTTAGTGGCAACTTCTTTTATCTTATTTCCTGCTTTATGTGAAACCTCTAAAGCTTTTGCCTTTGCTTTTTGAGCAGTTTCAGTCTGTGAAATCTCAACAACCTTTTCTTCCGCTTTATGATATACTTTAACTACAGAATCTTTCATTTTCTGTGCTTCAGGAGAATGCGAAATTTCAACAGCTTTATTTTCAACTTTTTCCATAGCTTTTTCAAAGTTTTCTAATGACATATAATTACCTCCAAACTATAGACTAGTATTATATTTTATTATATGTTACAACGTCCAGATAGCTGTTGAACCGCAAGGCAAGGCACACTCAGATGTTTCAACCGGCAGACCTATTTCATCAGCGTTTACACTTCCTCCAAATTTCGGCGTTATGACTTCATTGAGAATATATGCCATAACAGACGGAGACAACCCTGTTGTATAACTATTAAGCAGAAAGAAAAGCGGATTTTCACTTAAAACACCTGCACAGGTTTTAACCAGATCATAAATGCAGTCTTCAAGTTTCCAGACTTCTCCACCCGGACCTCTGCCATATGACGGTGGATCCATTACAACAGCATCATAGAAGTTGCACCTGCGGATTTCTCGCTTGACAAACTTTTCACAGTCATCAACCAGCCAACGTATTGGTTTATCAGAAAGTCCTGACGATGCGGCATTATCTCTCGCCCACTGAACCATACCTTTTGAAGCATCTACATGAGAAACACTTGCACCAGCGTTTGCACATGCAAGAGTTGCTCCACCTGTATATGCAAACAAATTCAAAACTTTTATAGGTCTACCCGCATTCTTAATTTTCTCAGACATAAAGTCCCAGTTTACTGCCTGCTCAGGAAAAAGTCCTGTATGCTTAAATCCAGTTGGACGAATATTGAATTTGAGTTTATCATAGGAAATCTGCCAGTTTGAAGGAAGCTTTTTACGATATTCCCATTGTCCTCCACCCTTATTGGAACGGTGATAAACCGCATCAGCTTTATGCCACATCTCTGTTTTATATTCAGATTTCCAGATGATTTGCGGATCAGGACGGACAAGTATTTTGCCGCCCCAGCTTTCAAGCTTTTCGCCGCTTGAAGTATCAAGTATTTTATAGTCTTTCCAGTTTTGTGCTATTCTCATTATATAATTCCTTTAAAGTTTCCCGGTAATCAAATACAATTATACCATTTATGTTATGCACTAATTACATCTCTTCCACTATTTTAGCAATATTATGTGCATATTCTGTGATAATTCCGGTCTTTTTTCCCTCTATCATTACACGGACAAGAGGTTCTGTTCCTGATTCACGAACAAGTATTCTGCCTTCATTGCCCAATTTCTCTTTATACATAGCAATAGTCTGCTGAACTTTTTCATCCTTTTCCCACATGCCTTTTTTGTCTGCGGTTATCTTTACATTAACAAGCACCTGCGGATAGCTTTCCATACATGCAGCGACTTCGCTGGCTTTTTTGCCTGTCTTTTTCAGTACTTCTAGCAGCTTTACGCCTGTAAGCTGTCCATCACCGGTATTGGCATCATCAAGAAAAATAATATGTCCTGACTGCTCGCCGCCAAGATTATAGCCAAACTGCTGCATTCTCTCGAGAACATATCTATCGCCTACATTAGTAGTTGTTGCGTTTATACCATTATTGTCAGCAAATTTGAAAAAACCTAAATTGCTCATAACAGTTACAACGCAGGTGTTTGAATTAAGCTTACCCTGTGCTTTCATAAACTTTGAAAAAACGGCAAGCAGTTTATCCCCGTTAATTACATCACCTTTTTCATCTACTGCAAGACATCTGTCTGCATCACCGTCAAAAGCAAGACCTACTGAACATTTATTATCAACAGTTGCTTTTTGAAGCTGTTCAATATGAGTTGAACCGCAGTTTTCATTTATATTAGTACCATCCGGTTTATTACTAAGCATTACGCATTTTGCGCCGAGACCTTCAAAAAGTTTTTTTGCAGTATTTGATGCAGATCCATTAGCACAGTCAATAGCAACTTTTATGCCTCTGAAATCACAATCAACAGTCTTCATAATATGACGGATATAATCCCATTCAGCATCTTGTTCATAGTATATTCTTCCCACATCACAGCCGTCCTTAAGCTGCATTTTTTCAGGAGTATCCAAAATAAGCGATTCAATTTCTTCCTCTATCTCATCGGAAAGCTTATATCCAGTACCCGAGAAAAGCTTAATACCGTTAAATTCCACTGAATTGTGAGATGCTGAAATCATCACACCTGCATCAGCTTCATACTTATTTACCAGATATGCCACCGCAGGAGTAGGCACTACTCCAAGAATATGAGCATTTGCACCTACCGAACAAATACCTGCAACCAATGCTGACTCAAGAACATCTCCGGAAATTCTTGTATCCTTACCAATAATAATCTTTGGAACATGATTTGTTTCCTTTGCCAGCACCAATGCTGCCGCTCTTCCGATATTCATAGCAGTTTCACAAGTAAGCTCTGTAATTGCCACCCCTCTGGCACCATCAGTTCCGAATAATCTACCCATATATATTTACTCCTTCTATATAAAAAACAATCATAAATTCAAGCTAACATTTTATCAAAAATCCTATTTATCTCATATTCACTTAAGCCAACTTCTTTTAGATATTCTTTTGGGTTAATCCATTTCTTTTTGAATAATTGTAAAAAATCATACATAAACGATTCTCT
>JBJFBR010000198.1:3532-5772 GCA_051888545.1 Oscillospiraceae bacterium | reverse complement strand
TCTGCCATTGCTCATTACCTCAGCAAAGTCTCTAACTCTCCTTAAATGACGGTTGGCAATACGAGGCGTACCTCTGGAACGTGATGCAAGCTCCATTGCACCATCTCTGTCACATGGAACGCCAAGTATCATAGCTGAACGCATTATGATATCGCAAAGTTGTTCATTAGAATACAATTCAAGTCTTTCAATTACACCAAATCTGTCACGAAGCGGTGATGTCAGCTGACCGGCTCTTGTAGTAGCACCAATCAAAGTGAACTTATTCAAATCTATTCTTATAGACCTTGCAGCAGGACCTTTTCCCATAATTATATCAAGAGCGTAATCTTCCAAAGCAGGATAAAGAACCTCTTCAACCTGTCGTGATAGTCTATGAATCTCGTCAATAAAAAGAACGTCGCCGTCTTCAAGGTTTGTAAGCAATGCTGCCAGATCCCCCGGCTTTTCAATAGCAGGACCTGATGTAGTATGAATATTAGAACCCATTTCATGTGCTATAATTCCTGCCAAAGTAGTTTTGCCAAGTCCCGGAGGACCATAAAGCAAGATATGATCCAAAGCATCTCCGCGATTTTTGGCCGCCTGAATATAGACTGACAAGTTTTCCTTTACCTTATCCTGTCCCACATATTCTGCAAGAGTTTTCGGACGAAGATTAACTTCAAAATCATCAATTGTATCCTGTTTTATCTGCTTTGGTGCAACTATTCTGTTTTCAGCGTCAAAATCGCCTTTTTCTATCATTATATTTATCCTTTCAAGAATAAGTTATATATCTAATACTTTGCCAAGCCTTTAAGTGATTTTTTAATAAGCTCTTCTACAGGCAACTCAGGATCTAACTTTGCGACAACCTGTGCAGCTTCAGATGAAGAATACCCAAGCATTTCTAAAGCAGATATTGCTTCACCAACATTTCCTCCATAAAGATTTCCCATAGGAATATCCTCACCGCTGCCAACAGATACAGCTTCAGCATTAACCTTATTTTTTAGTTCAAGACATATACGCTCGGCAGATTTTTTACCGATGCCTTTAACCTGTGTGAAAGCTTTGATATCATTTGTAGCTATAGCAAGTGCAACTTTTTGCGGATTGATTGCTGACAAAATTGCAAGTGCCGCCTTTGGTCCAACGCCTGAAATAGATATCAGCATTTTAAAGCAGCGAAGCTCTTCTGCAGTTGCAAAGCCAAAAAGCTCAACAGCATCTTCTCGGACCGAAAGATAAGTCAGAAGCGTAACGGTCTTTTCGCCTGCGATTTTCTGCAATGTAGAAAATGTTGTTCTGCAGGCATATCCAACACCGCCGCATTCTATTACTGCCAGTTCTGATTCTGTATGTATCAATTTTCCTGTAACGGAATATATCATTAGAGTTCTCCTTTTATTTTAGCTGAAGCTTCCGTGATGTAATGGAATACCCATGAGTAATTGCAAGTGCCAGAGCATCAGCCGTATCATCAGGTTTAGGTATGACTTTAAGCTTAAGAATATTTCTGGTCATTTCCTGTACCTGACGTTTTTCAGCTCTGCCATATCCTACTAAAGCATTTTTTACCTGCAAAGGTGTGTATTGATAAATCGGTATATTATGCTGAACGGCAGGAAGAATTGTAACTCCCCTTGCCTGGGCAACATCAATTACAGTTTTCTGATTTGTGTTATAAAATAGTTTTTCAATGGACATTTCGTCAGGTTTATATGTTTCAATCAATTCGGTAATATCATTGTAAATTACAAGCAGACGCTTATTGAAATCCATATCCGCACCTGTTGTAACTGCTCCAAAGCCTACCACCGAAAATCTATTGCTTGAATAGTCAAGTACTCCATAACCAACTATTGCATATCCGGGATCAATACCAAGTATTCTCACTGTAAAGCACTCTCCCATCCATATACAAAAATACTATTTTATTATATCACAGTATTGATATTTTTGCAAGCAATATAAACACAAAAATGCTATTGTAAACATAATGCTGATAATTTAAGAATTTTGTCATCTTATATAATTTTGCTAATATCATTTGTTTAAAACGCTGAAATATATAACAATTTTTCCCTATTTGCATAACTACACTTGACAAAGATAACAATAAATTATATAATAATTACAGATTGATTACATATATTAATAAGGAAGTATTAAGAATTATGAATAAAAATTCATTGATAAAAAAGATTGCTGCTTCCTCTTTGGCAATCCTTATGGCAATAGGTGCTTTAGGAGTT
>JBJFBR010000198.1:0-3432 GCA_051888545.1 Oscillospiraceae bacterium | reverse complement strand
GATTCATATCTTTCTATTATTGCTAACTCAGCTGATTTTTATGACATCCTGATGAGAACTGAACTTATTTCCAGAGTTGCTAAGCATGACAATGATACAATTAATTCTTTGGTTGAGAAAAAAAATGAAATAGATAAACAGCAAAAGAAACTTGACAATCAGCAAAAGGAATTAAAAGAAAAGGCTCAGGAATATGCTAAACAAAAACAGGCTTTATCAGAAAAACTGTCTGATTTGTCTGAATTGAAAGATACATACGGCGATTCAATAGCTAATCTGAATCAACAAAAGAACAGCTATCAAAACAATTATGATGAAGTTCTTCAAAAGTATAATTCACAGATTGAAGTACAAAAAGCCGCAAATACTACAGTTAACAATTCGCAGACTAAAAATACTGTTACTAATGCAAATACCAAGTCAAACTCAGCATCAACTACTAAAAAAAGTTCTTCAAATAACAATACTAATACTACCTCAAAAAAGAATACTACAACCGCAAAGAAAACAACACCGGTAATCACAACCACACCAAAGATGACTACTGCAAAAAAGACAACAAATCCGCCTAAACAAACTACAACAACTCCTCCCAATAATAACAATAATTCAATTCCAAATAGTTCAAAGGTTGATATTGTTTTGAATTATGCCAGAGCCATGGTTGGAGGTTCATATGTCTGGGGCGGTTCAAATTTCGGTGCAACAGACTGCTCAGGACTAGTAATGCAATGTTATGCACAGGTGGGCATCTATCTTCCACATAATGCGGCTGCACAGGCTGGATATGGCAGATCTGTTTCTTACAATAATATTATGCCGGGCGATGTAGTATTCTTCTGTGATGAATATGGTTATATATACCATGTTGGCATTTATGCGGGCGGCGGAAATATGATTCATGCTGAAAATTCCTACACTGGTATTGTAATTTCCAATCTCTCCTCATTTGCACAATATAACAGAATTGCATGTATCAAACGCCTTTTATAATATTTACATATAGCATTACTTAAAAAGCAGCCCATTTTGAGCTGCTTTTTTATTTACAAGCGAAGATAAGAATTGATTTATTACGTTCTGCCCTTTATAATTGGGGAAAGAGGTTTATACAGCAGCATAGTTATTATTCCGCAAACTATACCTTTTACAAGTGTGAACGGAACATTAAATATACACAATGCACCAAACAAATTCTTTACACCCGGCATAATCTGTTGATAAGCTGACATAATCGCTTCCATACCGCCAAAAGCTTTAGCATAAATCGGATAAGCTACAAAGTAATTTAATGGAAGGCTTATAGCTGTAAAAGCAATTATACCAATTATCAAACCAATAACAGCACCTTTATAACTATGTTTTTTCTTATAGATGTATGCTGCAGTAAAGGTAAACACAGCGCTGGTGACAAAATCAAATAAATCTCCGACACCCATAGTTGTTCCAAAACCTTTTATAATCAGATGTACAAGATTTTTAAGCAAGCAAACAACCACACCGGGAATTGGTCCTAATGAAAATCCCGCAATTAAAGATATTACATTTGAAAAATCAAATTTAATAAATGGCGGCAAAAGCATTGGTATTGGAAAATCCAAATAATATACTACAATGGATATTGCTGTCATCATTGCAATTACTACTAAAGTACGAGTTTTAATTTTTGACATAACATTTCCTCCTATACTCGGGGAAACAGCAGAAAATAAGAGCCTCTGAATTGCTTCAGAGGCTCTTATATACAATATAAGAAATCCTGTCGTTTCTTTCATCCGGACTTTAACCGTCGGTTTCGGATTCTAACCGAATCAACACATATGTGCTCGTGGACTAAAGCAAATACTCATCACCACCGGTGTGGACTTTCACCACCCCCTGAAACTATATACTATTTTATTTTATTGTATTTTATCTTCGCTTAATTGGTGAATTATTCTTCTTCATCGTCTGAAAGATCACTGAAATCAAATTCAAGATGTTCGCCGCAATTAGGGCAATCAACTTCTCCGGTTTCAATAACACTTTCGCCCAACATTATTGATTCGCCGCATGTAGGACATACACAGTCATACATTTCTTCATCGTCATCGAAATCATCTTCACAGCAGCAATCATCATCACAACATTCATCATCAAAATCATCGCCACAACAGCCAACATAATCTTCAAGATCAGAAATCTCTTCAGCTATATCTTCAATAGCATCAACTGTTGCATCTGCTTCATCGGCAACATCTTCAACAGTAAGAGCCATATCTTCAAGTATATCAGCTATAACATTAAGGACTTTACCTTCAGGAGTAGAATCATCAATATTCAAACCATCCATAAGGCCTTTTAAATAATTAACTTTATTTGAAAGTTCCATACAAATACCTCCTATCAAGAGTTAAACTCTTGACATATATTCACATGTACGAGTATCAATCTTAATTTTATCGCCAACATTAATGAAAAGAGGAACCTTTATTTCGGCACCTGTTTCAACAATAGCAGGCTTAGTTGCGTTAGTTGCAGTATCACCTTTGAAACCCGGATCGGTCTCAGTAACTTCAAGCTCCACAAAGTATGGAGGTTCTACACCAAATACTTTACCCTTATATGACAAAATCATACATTCTTCATTTTCCTTAACAAATTTAAAGTTATCGGAAAGTTCAGACTTATTAACAGGAACGAGTTCATATGATTCAGGGTCCATAAAATAATAAAGATCGCCATCATTATATGAATATTCCATAGCTTTTTTCTCAACAAATGCGGTTGGAAATTTTGCTGTTGGGTTGTATGTTTTTTCAATAACAGAACCTGTAATTACATTTTTGATTTTTGCTCTTACAAAAGCAGCACCCTTACCAGGTTTTACATGCTGAAATTCAATAATTTGCATTACGTTTCCGTCTTCTTCAAAAGTTATGCCATTTCTGAAATCTCCGGCAGTTATCATTATTATTACCTCCAAAATTACGAATATAATACTATACAGTATTCACATTTTTATTATAACTTATTTTTGCTATATTTGCAAGACATTTTTTCAAAAAAATTTAAATATTTATATTTTTTTAAAAAAATACTCACTGATACAATCAGTGAGTATTTGGTGGGGTGGAAAGTGGGATTCGAACCCACGGTCTTCAGTGCCACAAACTGACGCGTTAACCAGCTACGCTATATCCACCATATTTGGTGCGCCTTACTGGATTCGAACCAGTGGCCTACTGCTTAGAAGGCAGTTGCTCTATCCAGCTGAGCTAAAGGCGCTAAAAAAATTGCACCAAACGGTGCGAATTGGAGCGGGTGATGGGAATCGAACCCACATGGCCAGCTTGGAAGGCTGGAGTTCTACCACTGAACTACACCCGCATGTTTTTTGCAAGCACTTTTAAGTGTCTCTCAATCAACGATATTTATTATATCACATCATAT
>JBJFBR010000197.1:0-1670 GCA_051888545.1 Oscillospiraceae bacterium | reverse complement strand
GAACTGTTATGAGAGCTAAGGCTGCTCGTATGAACCAGAAAATCAGAGTCGAGATTGACTAATTATTTGAATAAATTTTCACCCTGTACCAATAATAGTACAGGGTGATTTTTGTGAAGAAAAGAAATAAAAATCTATTTCAATATATTTCAGGAGTGTTGATAGGTGCGGCAAACGGACTTTTCGGTTCAGGCGGCGGAATATTGGCAGTACCGCTTCTGGAAAAAACAGATAACAATGTAAAAAAAGCACATGCAACATCTGTTGCAGTAACTCTTGCACTCAGCATTGTAAGCAGCTTTATTTATTTTAACAGCGGCAACATTGATATAGTTTATGCATTGAAGTTTATCCCCTTCGGAATTGCCGGTGCATATATAGGAACAAAACTGCTGGTAAGGCTTTCAAATAAAACGCTTAAACGCATTTTCGGCGTTGTAATGATTATATTCGGACTGCGACTGATTCTGAGGTGACTATGAACTTTGCTGTTATTGCCATTGTATCATTTCTGACAGGAATTATGGCGTCACTGGGTCTCGGCGGCGGAATGATACTGATTATATATCTGACTATCTTTGCAGGAGTCGGTCAGATTCAGGCTCTGGGAATCAATCTTTTTTTCTTCATTCCCATTGCCCTGCTTTCCTTATTTTTCCACAACAAAAATCATCTGATTAACTGGAAAACTGTTATAAGAATAATCATTCCGGGAATTATCTCGGTTATACTGTTCAGCCTGCTGGCGAACCATATTGACAACTCAATTCTGCAAAAACTCTTCGGCGGATTTGTTATACTCGGGGGAATAAAAGAAATCTTCTCAAAGTCAGATCAATAAGTTGCCAAAGAGAATACAATATGATATAATAGCCCTAGTGCAGTCGGCGCAATACACGATAAAACTTTGTGAGATATACAAGCTTTGACTACGCTGAGGAAATCAGCATATAAATTGAGGTGTAAAATGTACAAGCTATATACTTTTTTTGATATGGAAAATGCAGATGATGAATTCATTGAAAAGTGCCTGACCGTTCTGCCCCAGAATCGCAGGGAAAAAGCATTGCGGTTTGTACATATAACTGACAGAAACACATCTGTTATTTCCTATCTGCTTATGCTTTATGGAATACGAGACCTTTTTGGTATAAAAGATACGGAGCTTTGCTATGGCAGCAAAGGCAAGCCATACTGTAAAAATCACCCGAATATATTTTTTAACATAAGTCATTGCAAAAACGGCTGCATCTGTGCTGTGGGCGACAATGACCTTGGTGCGGATATTCAGGAAAAACGAAGCTTTAATCCCCGAATGCTGAAAAAAATATGCACAGCCGAAGAGGAAAATCTCATAAATTCATCAAAAGACAAGGAAAAAGCTTTTACGAAAATGTGGACTCAGAAAGAAAGCTATGTAAAAATGAAAAGCTGTGGTATATCCTCAGATTTAAAGCTTGCCGACACTATAAAATATGAAAAGTATATTGACAGCATTGAGATTAACGGCTGCTGGATATCAGTCTGCGAAAGCAAAAGAATAGAAAAAGGAGTTGCTGAATAACAGTAACTCCTTAATTATTATACACTATAGCTATAAACAAAATCATCCATAGAGCCTTTGAAAAAAAGTCTGTAAAAAGTCAGCTAACTGTGGTAAAATAGAAATA
>JBJFBR010000196.1:46090-47978 GCA_051888545.1 Oscillospiraceae bacterium | reverse complement strand
CCTGATTTCTTCGTCAGTCATTTTAATTTCAAATGCGTCAGAGCTGTCAGCACTGTCAATGGCTTTGCAGGAGTTGTAAACGTCCATGAGCGTGGTCATCTTCATGTTGGGACAAAGAATTTTCTTTGAAAGAATATAGAACTTCTTTTCGGGATTTTCATACTGTAAATGCTCGGCAATGCTTATTTCTGTGCCGATAATGAATTCCTTTGCGTCTGATGCCTTTGCATAGTTCATAATACCCGATGTGGAACCAACATAGTCGGCATTCTCAACCACCTGGGGAATACACTCCGGATGAACAAGAACAAGAGCTTCGGGGTGCAGAGCTCTGGCAGCTTTAAGGTCATCAAGGGTAACTGCTGAATGAACAGGACATCCCCCTTGCAAAAGCTTTATGTCCTTTTCCGGGAGCTGTTTCTGAACATATGCACCAAGATTGCAGTCAGGTATAAACAATATCTTGTCAGCGTCCATTGCCTTGACGATTTTTACTGCTGATGATGATGTAACGCAGACGTCTGAAAGCTCTTTCAGCTTTGCGGTGGTGTTTATGTAGCATACAACCTTGCGGTCGGAGTTCTGAGCCTTTACTGCCTGTATAAGTTCAGGGTCCATTTGCTCTGCCATGGGACAGCCTGCTTCACGGTTGGCAAGATATACACTTTTTTCAGGTGAAAGCATTTTTGCAGTTTCAGCCATAAAATGCACGCCGCAGAAAAGAATGTTTTTGCTGCTTACTCCCTGAGCTTTCTGACTGAGCATAAATGAGTCGCCCACAATGTCGGCAATTTCAACAATCTCTCTTGCCTGATAGCTGTGTGCAAGAATACAGATATCTTTTTCTTTTTTCAGCTTGATAATTTCCTCTTGAATATCTTTAATCATAATATCACCTTTTGACTTAACACAAGTTTTTGTACTTAAATATTATACTATAATGCTATGAAATTGTCAATAAATATCATACTTAATCAGTCGAGAATAAAACGCCACTGCTTGTTGATATATTCTTCCGTTGCATAGTTGATTCCTACCCGTACATCGGTATGAAAGCTGTGGGGCATTCCGTCATCTTCTATCCAGACCTCATCGCAGGAATATATATGCTTTTTGTTCTGCTCACCGGTAATTCCCAGAGCTTTGGTAAGTTTTGCAGGACCGTTGTATCCTTTGCCGGCACGGATCAATACCCCTTGAGGAGTGCCTGCTTCCCCTGTGATAACATTCATAAGCCAGTGCATTCCGTAGCAGAGATAAACATAAATAATTCCGCTTTCGCCGTAAAGCACTTCTGTACGGGGAGTTCTGCCCTTGTGAGCATGGCAGGCGGTATCCTGTTCACCGCAGTAGGCTTCTGTTTCAGTGATTTGTATGCGTTTTTCCTCGCCGTTTATATTTGATACAAGATATTTTCCCACCAGCTCAGGAGCTACTTCAAGAGCGTCACGGTGGAAGAATTCTTTTCCCAGTCTTTTCATATTGTCACCTGCCCTTAAGCTTTCAGCCTTTCAATAAGTTCTTCATCAGGGCTTACATAAAGGGTCTGATTGTGAGTGAAGATAACCTTTCCCGGCTTTGCACCCACCGGCTTTTTGACGTATTTTATATATGTGTAGTCTACAGGCACCTGTGAAGAGCTTTTAGCTTTTGAGTGATATGCCGCAATGTTTGCCGCCTCAAGAATAGTCTGTTCTGAGGGCTTAAGTCCATGGCATTTTATTATAGTGTGAGAGCCTGCAATATCCTTTGTATGGAACCATATGTCTGTTTTTTCCGAATCCTTGCAGGTGAGCTTGTCATTCTGAAGGTTGTTTCTGCCCACAAGAATCTCAAAGCCTTCGGAAGAAATGAATTTTAAAGGGGGCAGAGCCTTGGGTGCTTTCTG
>JBJFBR010000196.1:41387-45990 GCA_051888545.1 Oscillospiraceae bacterium | reverse complement strand
CAAAGCCTTCGGAAGAAATGAATTTTAAAGGGGGCAGAGCCTTGGGTGCTTTCTGTTTTCCACGGGAACGTCTGATGTATCCCTGTTCCGCAAGCTCGGCACGGAACTGTGCAATTTCAGCTTCGGTTGACGCACGGGAAAGCGAGTCAAAGACCGAGTCGATATATGCAAGTTCCTCTTCGCCCTTTTCTATAAGCTGTGTGAGCTGTTTTTCAGCATTGTCAGCTTTGCGGTATTTTTTGTAGTATATCTGTGCGTTCTGTGTGGGAGTATACCGCTTGTCCAGCCTGATTTTTACTGTGGGACAGCTTTCATCGTAGAAATCCTCCACCTCTGCATAAGCCATACCCTTTTCAAGGCGGTAGAGATTTGACATTATAAGGTCGCCGTATTTTTTATAGGTCTCCTTGTTTTCGCAGTCCTTGAGTTCCTGCCGTTGATTTTCGGTGCGTCTTGAAATTCGTTCGGCGGTGTTTATAAGCAGTCGGAAAAGGTCGTGAGCCTTTTGTTTCAGTCTTGACTCAGCGTCCCTCCGGGCATAGAAATAATCCAGCACCTGACTTGGGGTGTCAAAATATTTTTTCACCATTAAAGCACCGTACTGCGAAATATCCGTAAAGCAGAAATCTTTCAGAGCGCCTTCCTTTGTACGCAGAACGGTGTATTTGTTTTCATTGCTTTTCAGCTCTTCTGCCGTCTTTTTGAGATAGAACTCCAGACGGTCCATATGTTCATCGGTCATATCTGAAACAGATATTTCCTGCCTTGCCGCAAAAAATTCCGCCTCTCTTGCAAAAATCGGTGATATTCCCTCTATAACCTTTATCAAAGCCTTGGAAAGTCGAAGTTTCGGAAGGGTTCTGACCTGTTGGGCAATTTCCTTTGCAGTATTGTCAAAAAGAGAAAGTCTGGGCTCTTTCGGCGGAAGGGCATAGGTCATTCCCGGAAGGACCATTCTTACGGAAGAGGTTTCCTCGCCTACACGTTTTATGCTGTCAATGATTTTCCCATCGGCGTTTATAAGTATAAGATTTGAATACCGTCCCATTATTTCCGCTGCCAGGGTAAAGCGGCAGATATCGCCCATTTCATTGGCTGAATCAAAATCAAAGAAGAGTATTCTTTCGCAGCCGTCCTGTCTTATGTCCACAAGTCTGCCTGAGGAGAGGTGCTTTCGCAGAAGCATACAGAACATAGGGGGAACTTTCGGATTTTCAATTTCTGCATTGGTTATATGAACTCTCGGCGAGCCGCCTGCATTGAACAGCAACTTGACTGCACCTTTTCGTGTGCGTATTGAAAGCAGCACCTCCGTTTTTGACGGCTGATAGATTTTTTCAACTCTGCCGTCAACAAGGGGCAGAAGCTCCTCCCGCACCTGCCTTAAAAAAACTCCGTCCAGAGCCATTTCGTGACCATTCCTTTCTGTATGCCCATAAGTTACATCTCATATGAAAGTATATCCCTGTTTGCGTCAGCCACAGAGATTTCAAGACTATCCGAAACCTCCCTGAGCTGTGCGGTGATATGCTCGTAAAATATGTTTTCTGTATAAAAATGTCCTGCGTCAAAAACGCAGAGTCCCCGGTTGTGTGCGTCAATGAAAACATCGTGCTTCACATCCCCTGTGATCAATGCGTCAAGCTCTTTGGCAAGGCAGTCGTTTAAAAGACTTCCGCCGCTTCCTGAACATACGCCGATTTTTCTCAGCATTTTTCCGCAGTCGTTGTATCTTACCACCTTGTTGCCCAGAGCGTTTTTGATTTTCTCTGCCATTTTCTTCGGGGAGATTTCGTCACACTCACATATATAGCCCATGTTCAGCCCGTTTTCAACGGCTACAGGCTCACTGGGTATGAGTCCCAGCTTTTTGCAGAGAATATCATTCATTCCCCCTTTTGCAAAGTCAAAGCTTGTGTGCATTGCAATGGCGCTTATATTGTTCTTTGCAAGAATAACAGCAGGGTTTTCAGGGGAAAGTGATTTAAGACCGTGAAATATAACGGGATGATGTGAAATTACCAGGTCGGATTGCTTTTCAGCCGCTTCCTCAGCAACCTCTCTGGTTATATCCAATGCAAGGAGTATTTTTGAAACTTCCCGGTTCATTGAACCTACTGCAAGACCGCTGTTGTCATAGCTTTCCTGACAGCAAAATGGTGCGGTTGAGTTTATTTTATCGTATATATCTTTTACAGTTGTCATTTTATTCACCTTTCAGCGGGCACAGTATTCTGACAGGCTTTCGGCTGCTGACAGAAGATATTCGCCCTCACGTCTTTTGTCGTGGGATCTGAGCATACCCAAAGCTGCACTTTTCATTCGGTTTATCTGATTTTCAATGTATTCTCTGCCGTAAGGCTCGTCTTTTGAAATCCTTCCCGTATAAATGTATCGTTCATCGCAGGGATAGTCAGGCTTTCTGCCGAAAAATTCTGCCTGAATCACCGAATAGACAAATCCGCCGCTCCGGCAGGCAAGCTCACGCTTTACAATAAAATTGTTCATATAAAGCCACTTCCGCAGATGTTCGCTTTTGGTCATGGGCTGGAGAACCAGATTTACGGGAGCGTTTATATGGGAAAGCTGAGGGCATTTGTTTATGAGAGAAGAGATAAGTTCGCCGCCCATTCCTGCCATTATAACGTCTGTTACATTTTCCATAGGAACATTGTCAAGACCGTCTGATTTGACTGCAGTGATTTGTGAGCTGAGCTTATGAGCCATAATATTTGCCTTTGCGGACATAAGGGGCTTATCGTTTATATCACAGGCAATACAGCTCTGGCATATATTATTTCTGACAAGATATACAGCAAGATAAGCGTGGTCTGTACCCACGTCCACCGCTCTTTGTCCTGTAACAAGTCCGGCACAGGTAAGCAATCGGCTGTCTATTTTAATCACTCCTTATTAAAATTTCAGGCGGCTTTTCTGCCGCCCGAAAATATAGCTTGAATAAAATTATCTGCCCAGGTGTGAGTTGAGCTTTTCTACCATTTCGTCAGCGTCTACACCGTGAACCATACAAGCCTGTTCAAGAGTTTCGCCTCTTGATGAAGGGCAGTAAAGACAGTGCATACCCATTTCCAGAAAATACTCAGCAGTTGATTCGTCGTGGTCAAGAATATCGCCTATAATTGTATCTTTTGTTACTTCAAAAGCCATTTTTAACACTCCTCTCACTAGTTTCTACATTTTATTATAACCAATTTCCGCAAAAAAAGCAATAGCTATTTATCTTTTATACCGTGTCAGGAAATATTTTTTAAAAATCAATGCTGTGTTTTCGCAGCCGCTCAATGCAGGTTATGGCAAAAAACAATAAAAAAGCGTAGTGTATAGCCTGTTCAAGTCAGTTACTTCTTGAATATGTATTAATAGGTAATTCATTCATATATTATCCTATTAATATTTAATATATCTTTACATAATCTTAATACTATTTGTGATACAATGTACTTTGAGAAATTTCAGCGGGATATCCCTGCTGTATAAACAAGAGGAAAATATGAATAAAATTTTTAAACGGATATCAACTTCAAGAATTATTATCTTCGGATTTCTGGGAGTAATTCTTCTGGGAGCATTTTTGCTTATGCTTCCCGTTTCGGCGAGAAGCGGTCAGTCCACATCATTTTTTGATTCATTATTTACAGCGACCTCAGCGGTATGCGTTACCGGTCTGGTAGTACACGATACCGCAACCTACTGGTCAGTATTCGGTCAGGCGGTTATTCTTGTTATGATTCAGATAGGGGGGCTGGGTGTTATAACCATTGCGGCTCTGATTTCTCTAGTGTCAGGCAGGAAAATCGGTCTGATACAGCGAAGTCTTATTCAGGAATCTCTATCTGCTCCCCAGATGGCAGGAGTTGTAAAGCTGACAACGTTTATTATAAAGACCACTCTCATATTTGAAGGAGCGGGCATGATTGCTTTTGCTTTCCGGTTCTGTCCGGATATGGGATTTTTAAAGGGCTTATGGTTTTCGCTGTTCCATGCGGTGTCGGCTTTCTGCAATGCGGGATTTGACCTTATGGGAACAGCCGGAGCACAGTATGTTTCGCTGACGAAATATTCAGGCTCTGTTCTTGTAAACATTGTTGCTATAATGCTTATTGTCATAGGCGGAATCGGATTTTTAACATGGGACGATATCAGGACAAAAAGATTCCATTTCAGAAAATACCGTATGCAGAGCAAGGTTATTTTATCCGTTACTTTTTTACTTATAGCTGTTCCGGCAATTTATAACTTTTTCTTTGAATTTTCAGATTACAATATGAAAGAAAGAACTCTGGTATCCCTTTTTCAGGCGGTAACACCGAGAACCGCCGGATTTAATACCATTGATTACAATACCATGAGTGAAAGCGGTGTGGCAGGAACTATCGTGCTTATGCTGGTGGGAGGCTCGCCGGGGTCAACGGCAGGCGGTATGAAAACCACTACTTTGGCAGTACTGGCTGCATCGGCATTTACGGTGTTCGGCAGAAAAGATGAGCCTTCATTTTTCCACAGAAGCATTGGCAAACAGGTGGTTTTACAGGCTTCAGCCATATTATTTATGTATCTGACATTGTTTTTCACAGGCGGTCTT
>JBJFBR010000196.1:30952-41287 GCA_051888545.1 Oscillospiraceae bacterium | reverse complement strand
ACAGGCTTCAGCCATATTATTTATGTATCTGACATTGTTTTTCACAGGCGGTCTTATTATAAGCAGAATTGAGCATCTGCCTGTAATTGATTGTCTTTTTGAAACGGCATCAGCCATTGGAACGGTTGGTCTTACTTTGGGGCTTACCCCGAATTTATGCGCAGTTTCAAGAATAATTCTGATAATGCTTATGTTCTTAGGCAGAGTAGGCGGACTTACATTTGTATATGCCACCGTATCAAAAATCGGTGTGAGCGGTACAAAGCTGCCACCTGAAAAAATAACTGTAGGATAAATCAGTTTTACTGAAAGGATGCAAATATATGAAATCAATTTTAATTATAGGACTGGGACGTTTCGGCAGACACATTGCTCAGAAACTGAATGAGCTTGATTATCAGGTTATGGCGATTGATAAAAGAGAGGAAAGAGTTCAGGACGCATTGCCATATGTCACCAATGCACAGATAGGCGACAGCACAAGACTTGACTTTATGCAGACGGTGGGAGTAAGAAACTTTGATGTCTGCATTTGTGCCATCGGCGATGATTTTCAGAGCTCGCTGGAGACAACTTTGCTTTTGAAAGAGCTGGGAGCGCCATTGGTAGTATCCCGTGCGGCAAGAGATGTGCACGCAAAGTTCCTCAAGAGAAACGGTGCGGACGAAGTAGTTTATCCTGAAAAGCAGCTTGCCATATGGACAGCTATACGCTTTGCCTCTGACCATGTTTTCGACTACATTGAAGTAGGGGGAGATTACTCCATATTTGAAGTGGAGATCCCGAGAGGCTGGAACGGCAAAACCGTTTCAGAAATTGACATACGCAAGAAATACGGCATAAATATTCTGGCTATGAAGCGTGACGGAAAGGTTTATCCTGATGTTCACGCAGACACGGTGTTCAATGATGTTTACACGCTGCTTGTGCTGGGAAAATACAGCACTGTTCAGAAGTGCTTTAAACTGTAAAAATAATAAGTATATTAATCGGTTCGCAGAAGCGGGCCGATTTTTTTTATGCTCGTTTGTTCATACAACGGGACTTGCCTGCATATTATTGTTTTAGAGGACAAGTAAAGGACTGATTTTATGAACGAAAAAACTAAACTGGAAAGTATTTATCCCCTGCTCACACCTAAAATTCTCGGTGCGGTCCGCTTTATACCGGAATTTGAACGTATGCAGATACAGGAGATACGCCTGCGTATTTTTAAAAAGCTGACGGTGACAATGTTCGGCAGGGAGTATTTTGTCACAGAAGAGGGAAATCTTACACGGAACTATGCCGAAGGAGTGGATATTATCCGTGAGGATATTGACTATGCCTATCAGCGTGCATTCCGCTGTTCTCTCCATAGTTTTCCCAGAGAGATTGCCGAAGGGTACATAACCTATGACGGGGGAAACAGAGTTGGCTTCTGCGGTACTGCCGTTCTCGGCAGAGATACTGAACGGAGAGTGGAAAACGTCAAGTATATTTCATCGGTGAATATACGCATTGCAAGAGAATGTATCGGCTGCGGAGATGAGATATACAATAAGGCTTTTGCAAAAGGTGAATCTTCTCTTATTATTGCAGGGCCTCCCTCCAGCGGAAAAACCACCATTCTGAGAGATATATGTCTTAGTCTCGGTCAGAAGGTGAGAATTGCTCTTATTGATGAAAGAAACGAGATAGCTGCCGTCAGCGAGGGTGTTCCCCAGAATTCCGTGGGAATGCTCACCGATGTTTTCAGCTCATACAGCAAATATGACGGCATAATGACAGCAGTGAGGGTAATGTCTCCTCAGGTGCTTGTGTGTGATGAAATCGGCGCAAAAGAGGATTCAAAGGCTCTGGAATATGCCGTAAATTCAGGAGTAAGGCTTATTGTTACCGCTCATGCGGAAAATTACGATGACCTGAAACACCGGCCTGTAATATCAAAGCTGATGAAGGACAAGGTATTCAATTACTGTGCGATTCTTGGCACCGGACCCTTGTGCGGAAAGCTGACAGGATTTTATAAGCTGAGGGAAGAACAATGCTGAAAGTCATAGGCGCTGTGCTTGTGATTATCTGCGGAATGCTTGTGGGCAGAGCCTTTTCGGCAGCGAATAAAAAGCATCTGAAAACTGTGGGCATGATAGTGAATATGTTTTATGAGATAAGGCAGCAGCTGAAATTCAACGGTGCAACCTTTGAGGAACTGCTGGAGCATATCCGCAGCTGCAGCGATACAAAAGAACTGGAATTTATACAAGGAGATTCCGGGGGAGATATCCGCAGGGCAGTCATTGACAGGATACATCAGAATCCCGACAGACTCTATGAGGAAGAGGCTGTAAGACTTGAAAGCTTTTTTGAAACCCTTGGTTCAACAGATATGGAAGGACAGCTTGCAAAGGCTGAGATATGCTGTGAATATTTTCAGCGTGATGAACAGGAACTTAAAGAACAGTCAGCAAAAAAATGCAGGCTTTACAATGCACTGGGAATAATAGGCGGTGCATTGCTGGCAGTTGTAATTATATGATTTTTGCCGGAAGGGACGGACACAAATGGAAGTTGATCTGATATTTAAAATTGCCGCTATTGGCATTATAGTTGCTGTTCTGAATCAGCTTTTAAAGCGTGCCGAAAGGGACGAGCAGGCAATGATGACAACTCTTGCAGGACTTATTGTTGTACTGCTTATGATAATAAATCAGATAGGAAATTTGTTTGATACAATAAAAAGCGTTTTTGGTCTTGGATAATGAATATATTGATTATAGTGGGGATTTGTCTTGCGGCAAGCATTATCTGCAAGGCTATCCAGCAAAATTCTCCCGAAATAAAAACTCTGCTTGTTATATGCACTGTTGCCGTTGCGGCCATAAAGATTTTTTCCGATGTTTCGGAAATTTCGGGAATGGTCAGAGAGCTTTTTGACAAATCGGGCATGGACGAGGAATATCTGAAAATAATTTTCAAAGGACTGGGAATTTGCTATCTGACGCAGCTTGGCTCTGACTGCTGCAAAGAATGCGGTGAAAATGCTATAGCCACGCAGGTTGAAATGGCAGGCAAAATTGCTTTGCTTGTTACGGCTATGCCGCTGTTCAAAGGTCTGATTGCAATTATTGAGGGACTTTTATACTGATGATGAAAAAAATAATATCAATAGTAATCATATTTCTGGCTTTTGCGGCATTTTCACCATTTGCATATGCTGAAGAAAATACGCAGCAGGCTGACAATTCGCAGATTCTGGGTGAGCTTTCAGATGATATGCATTCATATACCGATGATGATGTGAATGAAACCCTTGAAGAGAACGATATATCTCTTGAAAACCCCGAAAGCATAAAAAATATAAGCTTCGGCGGTATTGTCAGGCATATTGCAGAGCTGTTTGAAGATGCGGTGAAATCGCCGGTTATAATGCTTGGAAAAATCCTTGCCATTACGGTGCTTTGCGTTACGGCAGAGAATATGTGTCCGGAGAATTCTCAGGTAAGCGGTGCATTTAAAATGCTGGGAGTACTGGCTGTGATAACGGTTACATACGAATCAATTTATTCAAGCGTAACGCTGGTTCAGAATGCCATAGACCGGATAAGCGGTTTTGTAATTTCATATACTCCTGTTTTTTCAAGTATAGCGGCTGTGGGAGGAAGCACCGCTGTTTCGGCAAGCTATTATGCCATGACGCTTATGGCGTGCGAAATAATCACCGTCATGGGCAACAAGGTAATAATGCCCTTTGTGAGCATTGTAACGGCAATGTCGGTCATATCTGCCGTAAACCCCAGGCTGAACTTCTCGGGAGCGGCGGAATCGGTAAAAAAAGCCTGCCATTGGATACTGGGGGGAGGTTCATCTCTTTTTGTAGGACTTTTATCCATACAGGGAATAGCAGGCTCAGCCACCGACAGTCTTGCCTCAAAGACGGCAAAATTTGCAGCGTCAAGCTTTATACCCATAGTGGGAGGTGCAGTTTCAGAGGGTTACTCGGCAATAAAGGGAAGTCTTGGGATTATACGCAGCGGTGTGGGAGTTATGGGCATTGTTATTATTGCAATAATAGTTCTTCCGCCTATGGTGAGCATTGCAGCGTCAAAGCTTATGATAAGTATATCTCAGATTATTTCAGGTCTTTTCAGCCAGAGGGAATGTTCTCAGCTTTTAAAGAGCATTAACGCTGTTTTATCCATATCGTTAAGCGTACTGGTATGTCTTTCCCTTGTATTTATAATCTCAACGGCAGTAGTTATGGTAATGGCAATGAATGTTACTATGTGAGGTATTTTATGAATGTGTTAAAAGCGTCGGTGCTGGCTGCCTGTGCTGTGGGAATAATCAGTGCCATTGCGGAAATTGCCGCACCGGAAAGTATGAAAAAACAGCTGGGTACATTAACAGCCATTGTACTTATTCTTGCTGTGTTTATGCCCTTTTTAAGCAAAGATGTGGCTCTTGATTTAAAAAGCTTTGAAAATCTTGCTGATACGGAAGAATATAATTCAATGCAGGAGGAATTCGGAAATATGTATCTTGATATAAGCAACGAAAATATGCAGAAAGAGCTTATGCGTCTTATAGCAGATGAGAACATTGATATTGAGAATGTGGTAATAGATTCATATCTCAATGAATATAATTCCTTAGAGGTCAAAAAAGTAAAAGTGGAAGGCAGCGGTTTAAGTGACAATGACAAAGAGCTGATCCGTGAAATTATTGCCGACAAGCTGCCCGACGCTGAAATTGAATTTTCGGAGGACAGTGAAAGTGAAGCTGAATGAAATAGCCCGGCGGTTTAAAAATCTCAGTCCCAGAAGCAAGACAACAATAATTGTTATTATCGGCATATGCGGAATGATGCTTATACTGCTTTCAGAACTTTTGCCCGGGGGTGAGAAAACTGAAGAGGCAAAAGCAGAAAAAAGCTACAGCGAAAGCACAGACGGCTATAAGCTGGAGCTTGAAAGCGAGCTTAAAAGCATACTTTCTCAGATAAAAGGTGTTGGTGAAATTGACATCATGATAACTCTTGACGGTACTGAGGAATATGTTTATGCCGAGGAGCTTGATACTGACCAGAATAAGGACAACTCAAAGACTTCAGAAAAATACAAGAACAAAATCGTGATGAATGAAAACGGCAGTTCAAAAAGTGCACTGGTGAAAAAAACCATAAAGCCGAAGGTGAGCGGAGTTATTATCGTATGCGAAGGAGGTGGAGATATAAACATAAAAGAACGAATTATAAAAGCGGCAGGGGCAGTTCTTGACCTGTCCAGCGATAAGATATGTGTTGAATGCAAGAAATAATTAAGGAGGAAGCAGCGATGAAAAAACCACATATAATTATAGGAAAAAAGCAGTTGATTCTGGCCGGTATGACTTTGATTCTGGGCGTGGCGATATATGTCAACTATGCTGTGGGAGGAGTAGGCATACGCAAAACAGGAAAGATGGAAAACGAGGCTGCAAATTATGGTGAAGCACAGCTTGTAAGTGAAAATTCATCATCGGACGATTATTTTGCAAAGGCAAGAATTGACCGTATGAACAGCCGTGACAAGGCAGCGGAAACATTGAAAACCATTATCAACGGGGGAGACAGCACAAAAGAGGAGCAGTCGGTAGCTGAAAAAGATGCAGCAACGATGTCAGATATGATTGAAAAGGAATCGAAGATTGAAAACCTGATAAAAGCGGAAGGCTTTAAGGACTGTGTTGTTTATCTTGACGGCGAGCGGGCAAGTATTGTGGTAAAATCTGACGGACTTACCGACAGCGATGCGGCGAAAATCAAAGATATACTTTTAAGCGAGGTGGAAATTGCCGGCGAAAACATAAAAATCATTGAGGTAAAATAAAAAAGAGAGCATATATACCATTTTGCCGGCATATATGCTCTTGATTTTTTGATTATTTTTTAAGTCTTTCGTTAAGCTTTTTCTGTTCTTCTTCCATCATCTTTATCAGATCCTCCAAGGATTCAGATGAGGCTTTTCTTGTATTTGATACTGTTTCGTCAACATCAACCTTCTTTGGAGGCTGCTGCTCTTCAGCAGGTTCTTCTGCATTGTCAGTTTCTTCGTTGTCAGCAGGCTCAGAGATTTCCTCAGCATATTCATAGGTATCTTCCTCAGCCTGTTCTTCAGCGTCGGTATTTTCCCCGGTCATTTCGGCATCGTCAGCATCTTCGGTCAGTTGAGAGCTGTTTCTGAGCTTTTCAATATCCTGCTCAATAGGAGTAGCGTCATCTTTTGATTCCAGAACATCATCAATAGTAGTTTCAGGCAGATACTCTGTATCAGGATCTGTATTTGCCAGTATATGTTTTTTCTTTGAGTTTACAATCATCATAGCAATTATTTCAAGGAGTATCCATACTGCTGCAGGGATTGCAAAAGCAATGGCAATTCCTTTTGGCTGAGTTACAAAGCGAATAATTTTACCTGTCTGAGGAAAACTTGTTTTAACAATACCAACAATGTTTTCTTCCTTAAGGGAATATTCCTCATCTGAATTTTTGTCCAGAAATGCAATATAATTTACACCGTCAACCTGTTCTCCCGCTGAGCGTATATCTTTGAGCCAGAGAACGGCAGTGCCTTTGCCGGGAACGTTTCTGCAAAGAATAGCATGGTTTATTTTATCTTTTCCCGGAATGGTATTTTCCGATACGATAAGGGTGTCTTTGCGGATGTTATAGTTTACATCATCTTCCTTGGTAAGGAAAAAGTTATAGTCGCCTATATGAGGAGTACCGTCAGCATAGCGGAAAGCATATGAACATAAACCTACAAGAATTGCTTCTATAATCAACAGAACGATAAAAAATGCTGAAATCTTTTTTGGTGCTTTTGATTTATACACTGTTTTACTCATTTAAAAACATCCTTTCAAATAATCGTGCCATACTTTGCATTGCAATTCTGTACGGAAATTAATAATATGTAAATGCAAAGCATGTAAAACTTGAATTTTAAGTATAATATTTTTCGGCTTACAAATATTATATCACAGCTTAAAAAAAATTTCAACATTAAAATTGCTGTTTGTAAAAACTTGCATTTAATTTGTGATATTGTTTGCAAATGGCAAATAAATGTGCTATAATAGTAATGTTTTATTTCGGGGAAAAATATTAGCTGTAAGGATTATTGTTATGTCTGAAAAAATAAATAAAAAAAGCTATCAGAAACTCTTTTCAAATACTATAATTTTTGCCATAGGTTCGTTCAGTTCAAAAATCCTTGTTCTGCTGCTGGTAAAGGTTTATACCACCTATCTTACCCGTGCGGAAATGGGTGTCAATGATGTCATAACCCAGATTTCAAACTGGCTGCTGCCAATCGTCACCATGACTATAAACGAGGCTATTATCCGTTTCGGGCTGGATAAAGCCTGTGACAAGAAAAAAGTCTTCACCATCGGCAATGTGGTCTGTTTTGCAGGACTTGCTGTGCTGGCGGTTATTCTGCCGCTGGTTTCAGTTTCGGGAATTGCAGATAAGTATCTGAACGGCTACTCGTTTTATATTTATGCATACATTTTTGCAGCGGGGCTGAAACTTACTTACTCCACTTTTGTAAGAGCTCTGGAAAAAGTCAAGCTTTTTGCATTCAACGGAATTTTAACCACGCTTTTAACACTTGTGGGTACTGTTTTGTTCATTATGGTATTCAAAATGGGCAATACGGGATATTTGCTTTCAATTATCCTTTCCGACCTGATTTCTGTAGTGTTTCTTACTTTTGCTGCAAAGCTCTGGAGATATATTGATTTCAGACATATTGACAAAGAGCTTTTTGTGCAGATGATGAAATATTCTCTGCCGCTTATTCCGGCACAGCTGCTCTGGCTTATAACCAATAGTTCCGACTCATTCATGACAACTCATTATATGGGCTCGGAGGCTACAGGTGTATTGTCGGCAGCATATAAAATACCAAACCTTGTGGCAACGGTCTATACAATGTTCGGACAGGCATGGAATATGTCTGCCATTATGGAGAATGATTCAGAGGAAAAAGAAAGATTTTACTGCAATGTTTTCAGAACAAATCAAAGTCTTTTGTATATTGTGGCAGGCTTTTGCCAGCTTATCGTGTATCCTCTCACAGCAATATGGATGGGTGAGGATTTTCAGGTGTCGGCACAGTATTCGCCTATTCTGATATATTCGTCCATATTCTCCTGCTTTACAACTTTTTTAGGAACAATATATATTGCCACAAAACGCACAAACCGTTCGCTGATTACTGCTCTGGCATCGGGGGTTATAAACGTCGGGCTTAATATAATTCTTATTCCGCGCATTGGCTTGTACGGTCCGCCGATTTCAACAGTAGTAAGCTATCTGGCCGTATTTATTATAAGAGCAATAGATTCTAAAAAAATATTGCCCTTTGACCTTAATATAAAGAAACTTATTTTGAATAATTTCTTTCTGCTTGAAATGCTTTGTGTAAATCTGGTACATTCATATCTTGAAGGTTATATGTATGCGATTCTGCAGACTGTACTTTTTGCAATAATTATTCTGCTCAACTTTACAGAGCTTTGGGTTATGGTGAAAAAGCTGATACCTCAGAGATTTTTAAATAAATTTGCTCGCAGCAGGCATTAATCAATGATTAAATTAATTATATAAACAATAAATTATATAGAATTAGGAGGCTTTTAATTATGGCAGAATTAAAATTTGAAATCACTGAAAACTTAGGGGTTTTATCTGAAAATGCAAAGGGCTGGACAAAGGAACTCAACAAGGTGAGCTGGAATGACAGAGAACCTAAATATGACCTCAGAGAGTGGAATCCCGACCATACAAGAATGGGTAAGGGTGTAACCCTCACAGAGGAAGAAGTCAACCGACTGAAGGACATTTTGAACGGTGTTGAGATTGAAGACGATATTGATGAAAGCAAGTTCTTTTAAGCTCTGTAAACTTATTGAATCAAAAACAGTAGACAAAGTTCTTATAAATATAACGCCTAATTCACACAATTTTCACATATAGCTGATAAGCTTAAACCATAAAATGACTGAGTATGATTTAGGGAGGTTGATGAATGATGGAACAATACGGAATAAGCAAATTGGATTTGAAACGTCTGAACAGAAAGCAGATACTTAGAATTCTTAAAGAAAACGGACCAACATCTAGAATTGACATCGCCGCAAAGCTTGACCTCACCCGTGCGGCAGTTACAATCATTACAACCGATATGATTGAACAGGGAATTATCTATGAAGTCGGAGAATACAAGGCAAAAAATCAGAAAGCTACACGAGGAAGAAAGAAAATACTCCTTGACATTAATTATCACTATAAGTTTGTAGTGGGAATTGTACTGGAAGAAAAAGTTGCCAGCGTTGGGCTTACCACTCTTTACGGTGAAGTTCTGGACAAGCGTAACTTGTTCATAAAGGAAGGTATGATTCCTGATGACGTTGCTGATTTTCTTGTACAGGCAGTAAAACAGGTAATCAGCGATAACTGTCTGGATTCCAATTCAATTTTAGGGGTTGGAATGGGCGTTCACCCTGAACTTTATTCCAGAGCAAATGTTGAGATTGAAAACGGTGAACCGAATTTTGAAGAATTAAGAAAAACATGGTCTGAGAAATTACAGCTTCCGGTAATTGTGAACAGCTCAGTAATCGGAACACTTTGTGCGAATATTGATTTTAATCATCAAAGCAGCAATCAGCTGGAGAATGTTACACTTTTCCAGTATGGCAGAGAAGTTGACTTTATTTATTCTATTGACAGTGTACCGATAAAATCAATTATGAACCGGACAGACTGTGTAAGCAAGATGATTCTTGACCCGTATGCAAAAGAAGTATGTCCCAGATGCGGAAAAAAAGGCTGTCTGCACAATGAAGTTGCTTCAGAATCAATTTTAAGGCGCATAAGAAATGCATATTCTGCTGAAAAAACTCCTTATCTGTATGAGATTACAAAAGGAGATATCAGTGATATAACCGGCGAAGGTATTGTGTCGGCATATATGCACGGCGATAAAGCTATAACTGAAATTTTCAACAGAGTTCTGGACCTTATGTCAATATTAGTAAATAATGTTTCGGTTCTTACCAATTCAGAAAAGGTAATACTCCATTTTTACTATTTTGAATCAACAATGGCTTTTGAACTTCTTAAACAGCGTCTTTTGGAAGTCTGCGGAAAAGAAGTTGCAAACAAGCTTATGCCTTCATGTGTAGATTATAAGCACAGATTTTTGTCAGGCTGCGCTTTGGCAATAAGAGCGCTTTTCTATGAAAAAGGCGGTTTTGATATCTAAAAAATTCAGTCCCGGATTCTTTTGGAATGCGGGGCTTTTT
>JBJFBR010000196.1:27260-30852 GCA_051888545.1 Oscillospiraceae bacterium | reverse complement strand
GTGTATGTGGAAATTGAATCCAGCCACGGTATGCCGGGCTTTGAAATTGTGGGACTTGCTGATGCTGCCGTAAAGGAAAGCAGAGAGAGAATTCGTTCTGCCATGCGTTCAAGCAGCCTGGGTTTTCCGTCAGAGAATATTGTAATAAATCTTGCACCGGCGGATAAAAAGAAAACAGGCTCGGTTTATGACCTTGCCATATCTGTGGCATTGCTTGCAGTTCAGGGCTATTGCAGCAGTGCGTCGCTGGAAAAGTCAGCATTTATCGGGGAGGTATCCCTCAGCGGAGAAATAAGAGGTATAAAAGGCGTCCTGCCTATGACCATACTTGCAAAGTCGCTGGGGTATGAAGAAATTTACGTTCCGAAGGAAAATGCCAGAGAAGCAGCGGTAACAGAGGGTATTAAGGTATTCGGTGTGGAATCGCTGAAACAGCTTGTATATCATTTCAGCGGAAAGAAAACCATAGATATTGAAAAAGCGTCACACAGCAGCCAACCGTCATATTACGGCGAGCTTGATTTTGCTGATGTAAAGGGGCAGCAGAGTGCAAAAAAAGCTTTGGAAATTGCAGCTGCCGGGGGACACAATTTGCTCATGGTTGGCACACCCGGCTCGGGAAAATCAATGCTTGCAAAGAGAATGCCGTCAATTCTGCCAAAGATGACCTTTGAGGAGTCTATTGAAACTACCAATGTGTATTCCGTAGCAGGTCTTCTGGATAAGGATAACCCCCTTGTGACCACCCGACCTTTCCGCTCCCCCCATCATACCGTTTCAACAGCCGGACTGACCGGCGGCGGAGCAGTACCCCGTCCGGGGGAAATATCCCTTGCCCATAACGGACTGCTTTTTCTTGATGAGCTTGCAGAATTCAGCAGACAGTCGCTGGAGGTGCTGCGTCAGCCGCTGGAGGATAAAACAGTGACTATTTCAAGGGTATCGGGAAGTGTTACCTATCCCTGCAGTTTTATGCTTATAGGAGCAATGAATCCTTGTCCCTGCGGATATTACGGTCACCCTACAAGAAAGTGCATATGTTCTCCAAAGCAGGTGAGGAACTATCTTTCCAGAGTGTCAGGCCCCATGATGGATCGGTTCGATCTGCAGGTGGAAGTAGCCCCTGTGGAATTTGCCAGTCTTTCTTCCAAAAGAAAAGCTGAACCTTCGGCAGCGATACGGGAACGTGTTCAGAAAGCAAGAGATATTCAGAATGAACGTTACCGTGGAACGGGAATAACCTGTAATGCACAGATAACAGCAGATGTTATCAACGATGTCTGCGAAATGACAAAGGACGCAGAACAAATGCTCAAAGATGTCTTTGAACGCCTTGGACTTTCTGCACGGGCATATAATAAGATTTTAAAGGTAGCACGCACAGCAGCGGATATGGAAAATGCACCGGTAATTGATAAAGCTCATATTGCTATGGCAGCAAAATACAGAAGTCTTGACAGAAAGTACTATAATACATAATAAAAGACATATAATGCATTAATATTATAAAATAATTGTCCTTTCCCTCTTGCATTTCAAATATATAAATGATATAATGTAAGTGTAAATTTGTGAAATTTTACAGCATTATTAAAATGCTTAAAAAATATTTTTTAGAGGTGATTGCAAATGTCAGAAATGGAACTTTATAAGCTTTGGTGTGAAAAGGCGGTTGATGATCCTGATTTACAGACAGAGCTTAAATCAATCGAGGGTGATGCAGACGCTATTACCGATAGATTTTACCGTAATCTTGAATTCGGTACAGGCGGACTTCGCGGAGTAATCGGTGCAGGTACATACAGACTTAATGTTTATACTATCAGAAGAGCAACACAAGGTCTTGCCGATTATGTAAACGGAGATTTTGAAAACGGTTCAGTAGCTATTGCTTATGACTCAAGAATCAAATCAGATGTTTTTGCAAAAGAGGCTGCGTCTGTATTGGCTGCTAACGGCATTAAGGTTTATATTTATCCTGAACTTATGCCTACTCCAATGCTTTCATGGGCTGTAAGAACATTGAATTGCAGCGCAGGTATCGTTATCACAGCGTCACATAACCCTGCAAAATACAACGGATATAAAGTATATGGCGCTGACGGCTGTCAGATTACACTTGATGTTGCAAATACAGTTATCGGAAAGATAAACGCTGTTCCTATGTTTGACGGCGCAAAGCTTATGAGCTTTGACGAAGGTGTAAATAGCGGCAAGATTGAACTTATCGGACAGGACGTTATTGAAGCATATCTGGATAAGGTTCAGGAACAGGGCGTTCATACTGACCTTGTTGCAGACAGCGGACTTAAGGTTGTATATACTCCTCTTAATGGTACAGGAAACAAGCCGGTAAGAGCAATCCTCAAGAGAATCGGTATCAAGGAAGTAACAGTTGTTCCTGAGCAGGAAAATCCGGACGGAAACTTCCCGACCTGCCCGTTCCCTAACCCTGAAATCAAAGAGGCTCTTGCAAAGGGACTTGAACTTTGTAAGACAGTCAAGCCTGATTTGCTGCTTGCTACTGACCCTGACTGTGACCGTGTAGGTATTGCAGTACCTGATCCTGACGGCAACTATGTTCTCTTTACAGGCAACGAAGTAGGAGCTATGCTTCTGAAGTATATCTGTCAGGAAAGAACAGCTCTGGGTACAATGCCGAAGAATCCTGTAGCAGTCAAGACAATCGTAACAACAGACCTTTGCAAGAAGATTGCAGCAGAATACGGCGTAGAGCTCCGTGAAGTTCTCACAGGCTTTAAGTTTATCGGTGAACAAATCGGATTCCTTGAAAAGGATAACGAGGCAGACAGATATATCTTTGGTTTTGAAGAGAGCTATGGATATCTTGCAGGTTCATATGTAAGAGATAAGGACGCAGTTGTGGGTTCAATGCTTATCTGCGAAATGGCTGCATTCTACAGAACAAAGGGTATTTCACTTCTCGAAGCAAGAGAAGCTATGTATAAGGAATACGGCAATTATGTTCATTCACAGAACTCATTTGTTTGTGAAGGTGCATCGGGTATGGAGAAAATGAAAGAGATTATGGCAGGTCTCCGTGCTGATAATAAGCCTGCAGAAATCGGCGGACTTAAAGTTCTCACATTTGCCGACTATGCAGCATCTGAGAAAACTGATCTTACAACAGGAGAAAAGACAGTTCTTACACTTCCTAAGTCAGATGTATTGGCATTTGGTCTTGAAGACGGTGCAAGCGTAATCATTCGTCCGTCAGGCACAGAGCCAAAGATCAAGGCATACTATACAACAATAGGCGAAACTCGTGAAGAGGCTGAAAAGCTCCGTGATGTTATTGCTGATGATTTCAAGAAAATCCTTGGATTTTAATTAAAATAATCCCTTGTCATATAATTGACAGGGGATTTTTGTATGTATACACAAAAACAATGTTGAAAATTCTCTTTTAATATCGAAAAAAGCCTTGAAATATTGATAAAAATATGTTAATATACTTATACAATATAATTATAGGGGGAAAAGTTATGTTATTACAAAAAAGAAGTATTCCATTATGTATTGTTTTGTCTATTATAACCTGCGGAATTTATTCGATTTATTGGTTTATAAA
>JBJFBR010000196.1:15553-27160 GCA_051888545.1 Oscillospiraceae bacterium | reverse complement strand
TTTTTTATACCTGAAATAAGTATATTTCCCCGACTCTGTGAATATATTGTTTTAGCAAGAAAAGTCAGCACCGTTCAACTGCGGCTGCAATGACAATATATTTAGGAGGATAAGTATATGGATAAAATGGATTTTAAACAAAATCGAGAAACCTTTTCATCAAATTGCATAGTTCTCGAAAGCAGCTGTGAACAGGCGGTGGAGCGTGATTTTGTACTTCCCGATTATTATCCCGATATTTTCAGAGTGCTGAAATGCTGTGTTTATCCCAGGGTAGTTTCCAGCAGTATAAACGGGGATAAGCTGAGCTTTGAGCTTTCGGTCATGGTAAAGGTGCTTTATCAGACGGAAGGCAGCGGGAAAATAAATTGCATTGAACAGAAAATGAGCTATTCAAAGTCGGTGGATATGAGCGGTCAGTGCCAGAATATTCTGGTAAGGATTGTGCCGAGAACTGATTATGTGAATTGCAGGGTGGTAAATCAGAGGCGTCTGGACGTTCGTGGTGCAGTCACCTGTGCGGTCAGAGTTACCGGTGAGAAAAAGCAGGCAGTTGTGGTGGACGCTTTCGGCGGAAATATACAGCTGAAAAAATCGGTAGTTACATATCCGGCAAAAAGACTGACAGCCTCAAAACGTATTACAATTATTGAAGAACTGGAGATATCGCAGTCAAAGCCAAAGATTGATACAGTGCTTAAAAGCAGCTGTATGGCTGTCCCGCAGGAGCAGAAAATCATAGCAGGAAAGCTTGTGACAAAAGGTGAGCTTGAAATTTCCGTGCTTTATACTTCTCAGTCTGAGGATAATTCCGATACAGCCGAGGTTATGAAATACACCCTGCCTTATAGTCAGATAATAGACGTGGAGGGTATTGATGAAGGCTATGAAGCTAATGTGGATATTGTTACTGTTGATTGTGAGGCTATGCCCAAAGGTGAAAATGATGATACCCTTGAATGTGAGATTATGATGCAGATAAACTGTTCGGCAGTTAAATATGCGACCTGTGAAATTGTGACAGATGCTTATTCCACCTGCTATGAGTGCGAAATCGAAAAAAGTAATTGCCGTCTTGAAGGTATGCCGGTGCAGATTAATGAGAGCCATACTTCTGAGGCAAAGCTTTCATATAACGATGAAAATATCCATTGTGTATATAATGTCGAAGCAAGTGTTGACAATGTTTCATCCCGATATGATATTGACAGTAAAAAGTTTGTGATATCAGGGAATGTCTGTTTTTCACTTTTAGGCAAAAATGAGAGTAACTGTCCCATTTATCTTGAAACAGATACTCCCTTTGAGCATGATATACTTGTTTCAGAAAATTGCATTGGCGAAAACAGTACAATAGAGCCAAAAGTCTGTGTAAAGAACTGCTCTTATCATTTGTCAGACGCCAATACCGTTGATGTGACCGCAGAATTGCAGATTGGCGGTTATCTTTATGAAAGCTGTGCAAAAACAATAATCAGCGATTTAAAGGTGCTTACAGATAAACCGAAAAATAAAGAGCAGAATTATGCGCTGAAGCTTTGCTATTGTGAGGATAACGAGGATATCTGGGAGATTGCAAAGAAGTATTCCACCTCGGTAAATGCAATAATGGAAGAGAATAATCTTGAAAGCGATAAAGCTGTTAGCTGCGGTATGCTTTTAATACCCCTGATGAATTGACAGAAAGGACTGAGATATTATGCAAAAGGATATTTATACCGATATTGCCCAGCGTACTGACGGAGATATATACATTGGTGTTGTAGGACCTGTGCGGACAGGAAAGTCTACCTTTATAAAGCAGTTTATGGAGAAATTCGTTATTCCCAACATAGACAGCGATTTCCGTAAGGAACGTGCTATTGATGAATTGCCCCAGTCGGCAGCAGGCAAAACAATTATGACTACCGAGCCTAAGTTCATACCTGAGGAAGCCGTTCAGGTTTCTCTGAATGACGGAGCAAAATTCAATGTGCGTATGATTGACTGTGTGGGATATATAATTCCCAGCGCCATAGGATATTTTGAAAACGAAGCCCCCCGAATGGTAAGAACACCGTGGTTTGAAGCCGAAGTGCCCTTTAATATGGCAGCAGAGGTGGGTACGCAGAAGGTCATAACCGAGCATTCAACTATTGGTCTGGTGATCACTACAGACGGAAGTATTACCGATTTGCCGAGAGATGAATATGAAGAATGTGAAGAGCGTGTAATAGATGAGCTGAAACAAATCAATAAGCCTTTTGTAGTGCTTATGAACTGTGTAGATCCCGATTCCCGTGAAGTAAAGACCATGTGTTCAGAGCTTTCAAAGAAATACGGCACAACGGTTATGCCGATTAATTGTCTGGAGCTTTCCGAAACGGATATAAAGGATATTCTGACGCAGGTGCTTCTGGCATTTCCGGTAAGGGAAATAAATATCGAGATGCCTCGCTGGATAAACAGTCTTGAAAAAGGCAACTGGCTGAAAAGCGGATTGCTTTCCCATATAAAACAGTCAGCGGAGAACATAAAGAATCTACGGGAGATAAAAGGCTGTGCAAAAGCTATTGCCGAATGTGAATATGTAACCGATTCTTCGGTAAAAAGCATTGATCTGGGCAGCGGTTCAGCAGTTGTATCGGTTGCAATAAAGCCTGAACTGTTTTATAAAATTATTGGAGAAGCAACCGGTCTGGTCATAGAAGATGAAAGCGATTTAATGCCGCAGATCCTCGACCTTGTAAGAGTCAGAAAGAAGTTTTCAAAATTTGAAAAAGCTTTTGACGATGTGGAGAAAAAAGGCTATGGAGTTGTAATGCCGTCTACTGATGAGCTCTCGCTGGAAGAGCCGGAAGTTATAAAGCAGGGCGGAAAATACGGTATAAGAATAAAAGCCACAGCACCGTCAATACATATGATGAAAGCAAATATCACCACGGAAATTTCACCTATAGTCGGTTCAGAAAAGCAGTCAGAGGAGCTTGTATTGTATATGCTCAACGATTACGAGCAGTCCCCTAAAAAAATATGGGAGTCGAATATATTCGGAAAGTCTTTGAACGAGCTGGTAAATGAGGGGCTTGAAGCAAAAATGTCAAAGCTTCCTGAAGACGCCAGATTAAAGCTCAGCGAAGCGGTAGAGCGAATGATAAACGAAGGCTGTTCCGGCTTGATATGTTTCATACTGTAGCAGGGGTGTGCCCCTGCACCGCTTCACCGTCAGATTCAATATATTGAAATAATTTTCAGCTGACAAAATCCTTTTCACTTTAAAGCTATAAAAAGGGGCATACCCTGAACGAGAGGGCTGCCCCGAAAGAAATGAAATATTTTTTTTCAACAGACTTGGAAGTCCTGCAACAGGGCTTCCTTTTTTATATCTTCTTATAAACAGACGCCGATATGGGCGGAATGTCGGCACCCCATTCAATGTCATAATCATGGCTGCTGCCGTTTTCGTCAAGGACTATATGATACTTACCCTGAGGCAGGTCAATGTGCCGGGTCTCGTCATAAGGATTGTAAGCAACGATATAATTTTCATTGTCATTGAAAAGGGTGTATGCAATAAGATTGCCGTCATGTGTATCTAGGAATCTCAGATGTCCCTGAATTTCTTCCTTTGTGGGCATTCTGAACAGCGCTGAGCTTTTTCTCAGGGCAATTAATGCTTTGTAATACTCGAACACTTCAAGATTTTCAGCCTTTTCGTTCCATTTGATTGAATTTGTATAGTCAGGAGCATTGTAGCTGTCGTGACAGTAGATGTTGTCGTCATCGGGCTTTTCGCCGTCTTTAAAAAGCTTTGGCTTTGAACGGAGAAAATCCTGTCCAAGCTGAATAAAGGGGACTCCCTGTGAAAGGAGCATAAGTGCAGCAGCAAGCTTGTCCATTTTTATTCTGTCTTCACGGCTTCTGTCCTTTGCAGAAATCGTAAGCTTGTCCCATAAAGTGTTGTTGTCATGGGCTTCACAGTAGTTTATTGCCTGAGTCGGCTCAAAAGCCCAGCAGGCTTCTTTTGCATTGTTAAGCTGCCAGTGCGGTACAGAACCAACAATTCCACGCTTGATTATGTCTGAAACATCTCTGTTTCCGCTGACATAACCTTTGTCATGGATGTTGAATGTTCCGCCTTTTATTGCGTCACGGAAATTGTCATTGAACAGTCCCACACGTCCGAAACTGTAGGAATTGAACTTGAAAGCCAGCTTTTCATATGGAATTGCAGGAGTACCTCCCGACCAGCCTTCGCCGTACATAAGCAGTGACGGGTCAAATTTGTTAAGCTCGTCACGAATGGCATTTATGGTTTCAATGTCGTGCAGTCCCATAAGGTCAAATCTGAAACCGTCAAGCTTGAATTCTGTTGCCCAGTATTTCAGCGAGCTTATCATATATCGTCTCATCATTATGTGTTCGGAAGCAGTTTCGTTTCCGCAGCCTGAACCGTTGGAAAATTCATCATTTTTATCCAGTCGGTGATAATAATGAGGAAAAGTCATTTCAAAAGCTGATTTCTCGGTGAAATATGTGTGATTGTAAACCACGTCCATAATAACACCGATTCCGTTTTTGTGAAGAGCCATAACCAACTGTTTGAATTCTTTGATCCGGCATTTCGGGTCATAAGGGTCGGTGGAATATGAGCCCTCAAGACAGTTGTAATTTTTGGGATCGTATCCCCAGTTGTACTGTTCTTTGTCCGGCTTGCTTTCGTCAACAGTTGCATAGTCGAAAACCGGCAGAAGCTGAACGTGCGTGACTCCCAGCTCTTTAAGGTGGTCAAGACAGGTGGAAACATCACCGCACAGAGTGCCTTCACGGGTAAATGCCAGAAATTTTCCCTGCTCATTCCATGGAATACCGCTTGTATTGTCGGCAGAAAAATCTCTTGTGTGACATTCGCATATTACAGCGTCACAGGGATTTGCACAAACCGGTCTGGGGACTTCGTCCCAGCCTTCGGGGTTTGTGTCGGACATATCAACAATAGCTCCGCGTTTTCCGTTGACTCCGCAGGCTCTTGCATAAATATCCACAGCTTCGTATTTTTTTGTATAATCGAACTCGTAGGTGAATGTATAAAATGTATCGTCAAGATTACGCAGAATTTCAACATACCATGTGCCTTTGTCCAGGCGTTCAAGGGGCAGCCGTTCGATTAAATTGTCTCCTTCTCCGTCTGTGTAGAGGTTCAGATATACTCCTGTGGCAAGAGGCGACCAGGTTTTAAAGCAGGTTTTCCCGTCACGGAAAACAACGCCCAGATCTTCTCCGTCATAATCGAAGTCTCTGTCAAAGCCTGCATAATCGGTTATTTTATACATAAAGTTTTCATTCCTTGTTTATTATTTTCTCTGAAAATCTTACGACATAAGTCCGCTTACCAGATTTACAAATTCAGCAGGGTTTTCAAGAGAAATTCCTTCGATAAGCAAAGCCTGTGAATAAAGAATATTTGTGTAATCTTTAAGCTTGTCCTTGTCCTCAGCATAGAGTGCTTTAAGCTTTTCAAATACCGGATGATTCGGGTTGAGTTCAAGACATTTCTCTGCTTTTACAGGAGTGTTCTCGTTCTGCGGCATAGAATTAAGTACCTTTTCCATTTCAAGAGTGATCTGACCGTCAGCAGATAAGCATACAGGATAGCTCTTGAGCTTTGTGGAAATTCTTACTTCCTTGACCTTGTCGCCTAAAGTTTCTTTCATAAACTGGAACATATCCTTGTTTTCTTCGGAGGCTTTTTTGTTTTCTTCCTTTTCCTCCTCAGTATCAAGGTCAAGATCCACGTCAGAAATAGACTTGAATTCCTTGCCGTCATATTCACGGAGCATTTTTATTGCAAATTCATCAACGTCTTGTGTAAAGTAGAGGATCTCATAGCCTTTGTCCTTGATTTTTTCAATCTGTGGGAGCATTTCAATTTTAGCAGCGCTTTCTCCGCAGGCATAGAAGATGTTTTTCTGATCTTCCTTCATTCTGTCAACATATTCTCTGAGAGTTGTGTTCTTGCCGTCAAATGAAGATGTGAACATAAGCAGATCCTGCAAAGTATCTCTTGCAGCGCCGTAGCTCTGATAAATACCGAATTTAAGCTGCAGACCGAAAGCTTCATAGAACTTGAGATATTTTTCTCTGTCATTCTTGAGCATTTTGGTAAGCTCGTTTTTAATGGATTTTTCAACATTTTTTGCTATAATTTTAAGCTGTCTGTCATGCTGGAGCATTTCTCTTGAAATGTTGAGTGAAAGGTCCTCTGAATCTACAAGACCTTTTACAAAGCTGAAATAGTCAGGGAGAAGGTCAGAGCATTTGTCCATGATCATAACGCCGCTGGAATAAAGCTGCAGGCCTTTTTCATAATCCTTTGAATAGAAATCATACGGAGCCCTTGAAGGTATGTAAAGCAGTGCGTCATATGTTGCAATACCTTCGTTTTTGGAGTGGATATGGCAGAGAGGCTCTTCATAGTCCATAAATTTTTCTTTGTAGAAATTGTTGTAATCCTCATCTTTAAGCTCGTTTTTGTTTTTCTTCCAGATCGGAGTCATGCTGTTGAGTGTTTCAATTTCCTTGACTATTTCAGGATTTTCTCCCTTTTCGTCATAGTGTGTATGTTCACATTCCATTTTAATCGGGAATCTGATATAATCTGAATATTTCTTGACCAGTGACTTGATCTCATATTCTTCAAGATACTCATCATAATTGTCATCATCGGTGTTGTCTTTAAGTGTGAGTACAATTTCAGTACCAACGCTGTCCTTGTCGCATTCTTCTATTGTGTATCCGTCAACGCCGTTGGACTGCCATTTATATGCCTGTTCTGAACCGTAAGCCTTTGTATAAACGGTAACTTCCTTTGCAACCATGAATGTTGAGTAAAAACCAACGCCGAACTGTCCGATAATATCAACATCGTCCCCAAGGTCGTTTTCCTTTTTAAATGCAAATGAACCGCTGTTTGCGATGGTGCCGAGATTGTTTTCAAGATCTTCCTCGGTCATTCCGATACCGTTATCGGAAATTGTAAGTGTGCGGTTTTCTTTGTCAGTTTTGATTTCAATGGCAAAATCATCTTTGTTCAGACCTATTGATGTATCTGTAAGGCTCTTGAAATAGAGCTTGTCAATAGCGTCGCTGGCATTGGATATAACCTCTCTTAAAAAGATTTCCTTATGAGTATATATTGAATTTATCATAAGGTCAAGTAATCTTTTGGATTCTGCTTTGAATTGTTTTGTTTTCATTTTTATTCTGTCCTTTCTTCTGTCTTTTTAGCACTCTTATTAGTAGAGTGCTAAACTATTCTTTATTATACTATATATGCACTGGATTTCAAGTGATGTAACAAAACATATAATTATTGTTTACTTTTTGTTAATATATGAAAATTAGCTGAAAAGAAATAATAATATTTGCAATTTAGATACATAATATGTTATAATAATTATATGTACAGTAAAATAGTATTGAGTATAAAAATATTATAGAAATAAGACTGAAAGGAACATACAGCAATGAAAATGTCAGAATTATTTGAAAATAAAAAAACAGTATTTTCTTTAGAGATTTTTCCGCCTAAGAAGAATGCCGGGGGTATTGAAACAATTTATGAAACCCTTGACGGTTTAAAGGACATCAGACCTGATTTTATCAGCGTAACATATGGCGCAGGAGGAAACCTTGCAGACAATTCAACCTGTGATATCTGCTCCATAATCAAAGAAAAGTATGACATTATGCCCATTGCACATTTAACCTGTGTGCACAATTCCAAAGAAGATATAGATATTATTTTCGATAATCTCCGGAAAGCCGGGGTAAGCAATATTCTTGCCTTAAGAGGGGATATAAATCCGGATATTCCGCCGAAAGATGATTTCAGGCATGCCGATGAGCTGATTACATATCTTAAATCAAAGGGTGATGTAAACATTTCGGCAGCCTGTTATCCTGAAGGTCATCCTGAAAGTGACGGTGACCTTGTGGCAGATATCCTGAATTTAAAGCATAAGGTGGACTGCGGTGCAGAGCATCTTATGTCTCAGCTGTTTTTCGATAATAAGGATTTCTATGATTTCAGAGAAAAGGCAGCCCTTGCAGGAATCAATGTTCCTATTGAGGCGGGGATTATGCCTGTCACGAGCAAAAGTCAGGTGCTCAGAATGGCGTCAATGTGCGGTGCATCAATACCAAGCAAGCTTTCAAGAATACTCAGCCGTTTCGGTGACGACCAGAAAGCCCTGGAAGATGCAGGAATAGCCTATGCTATTGACCAGATTGTCGACCTTATTGCCAACGGAGTAGACGGAATTCATCTTTATACAATGAATAAGCCTTATGTGGCACAGAAAATATTCAGAGCTATTGAATCAATGAGATAATAAATAATTGGAGGGTATATGGTTTACTACAACAATTATAATAATTTTAATCAATATGATTACAATATGCAGATGATGCAAATGCGTAACACAGAAAAGCATAAAATAAAATCTGCAGCAACAAAGCTTGGCATTATAATGATTGCATATATTCTGCTTGCAACAGTTTTCCAGTATGTATTTTATTTTGTAAGCTATGCTTTTCTGAATCATCGTATATCCTTGAATATGGATACGGTGATAAATTATCTCAGAAGCAATCAAGATATTGTAAATTCGGCTGTATTTAATTACGGCGCAAACATATTTATTGTGGGATTCAGCCTTTTAGTAACCCTTTTAATTGCTGAATGTCTGCTGGATGCTGATGTGGGGAATATTATATCCTTCAAAAACAAACCCGTAAAAACTGCATTTACATGGTTTCCGGTATGTATGATAGTTAATATGGTGTTTTCTACCATAATAAATGTTGTAACGCTGATATTCGGCAATGCCGGCTTTACAATCCCTCAATCTGATTTTTCAGTTACAAATACAGATTTTACCTCTACTCTGGTTCAGTTTTTATACATTGTTGTAATCGGTCCTGTTGCCGAAGAGCTTATTTACCGCGGAGTAGTGCTTTCTATACTCAAACCTTACGGCAAGTGGGCAGCAGTTATAATTTCAGCATTGTTCTTTGGGCTTATGCACGGGAATATTCCTCAGGCTGTTCCGGCATTCTGCGGTGCAGTAATGTATGGTCTGGTGGCAGTACACTACAATTCTATCGTTCCTACAATAATAATTCATATGCTTAACAACGGTCTGACAATGTATACAGATTTTGCAGATGCTTTCCATTGGAGCACCGTGCCTTATTATGCTGTAGTTATCGGAATAATTTTCATTGGATTTTATATTATGCTTACAAGATTAAAAGAGCTGAAAATCGGTCAGGAGGTTACGGCATTAACAACCGGACAAAAAGTTTCAGCTGTAATTTTCAGCCCTGCAATTATAATTTATCTGCTTATGCTTGTTTATAGAATCATCAGATTTATTGTTTCTGCAAATTAATTACTTTTACCTATTGACAATTTCATATTATTGTAGTATGATATATTTAGTTAACATATAGAATTAATATGCTTTTATATGAGTGAGGTAAAAAAATGAAGGTTTCAACAAAAGGCCGTTATGCAATAAGATTAATGCTTGATCTTGCAATGCATGATAACGGAGGCTATATTCCTATAAGAGAAATATCTCAAAGACAGAATATCTCAGACAAATATCTTGAGCAAATCATATCAATCCTCAGCAGAGCAGGTTTTGTTACCAGCGTCAGGGGAGCAGGGGGCGGATATCGTCTTACACATCCATTGAAGAGTTATACTATAGGTATGATTCTGCGTGTTACAGAGGGCTCACTTGCACCTGTGCCATGCCTTGAGAGCAACGTCAACACCTGTGAGAGAAGTACATCCTGTGCAGCGTTGTATGTATGGGAAAAGCTGTATGACGCAATAAATGATGTATTGGATTCGATTACACTGGAAGATCTGGTGGACAGAGAGAAAAGCCTTCAGGGCGATTATATGATATAAGGGATAAAATCAACTTAATATAATAAAAAGGACCGGCTGTAAAGTCGGTCCTTAATTTGTATATAGCATTAAATCATAGAATCTTCCCAACAGTCAGGAGCTTCAAGTCCAAGCATTTTAACAACAGTCGGTGCAACATTTGCAAGACCGTATTTTGTGCTTTCAGCGTCCTTGATTGTGTATTCTGTATCGTTGTCAACAATGATAAACGGAACTCTGTTGAGAGAATGTGCAGTTCTTACCTGAATGTTACCCTTCTTGTTCTTTTCAAGCATTTCATCGGCATTGCCGTGATCGGCAGTGATGAGAACTGTGCAGTTATATTCCTTTGCAACGTCAAGAAGTCTCTTGAGTGCAATGTCAACAGACTCAACGGCAATGATAGTGGATTCCATAGAACCTGTGTGACCAACCATATCTCCGTTAGGATAGTTGCATCTGATGAAGTTGTATTTCTGAGATCTGATAGCCTCAATCATATCATCAGTAACTTCTGCTGATTTCATCCAGGGTCTCTGATCGAAGGGAACATTATCGGAAGGAATCTCTTTCCATGTTTCAAGCTCTTCGGAGAATTTCTCGGATCTGTTGCCGTTCCAGAAATAAGTAACGTGACCGTATTTCTGTGTTTCGGAAACAGCATAGGAGTTAAGCCCTGCCTTGACCAGAACTTCAGAGAGGGTATTTGTAATAGCAGGAGGATTTACAAGATATTTTTTAGGAAGATTCAGGTCGCCGTCATACTGGAGCATTCCTGCAAAGAGAACATCAGGATTATAGCCGCCCTTGTCAAATTTGTCAAAGTCCTTGTCGTCAAACGCCATAGATATCTCAATAGCTCTGTCTCCGCGGAAGTTGAAGAAGATAACGCTGTCGCCGTCACAGATCCTGCCTACAGGAGAATCGTTTTCTGCAATAACAAACGGAGGGAGATCCTGGTCAATAGCGCCTGTTTCTTCTCTGAGAGTAGCATAAGCTTCAGCAGCTGATGCAAAATATCTGCCTTCGCCCTTAACATGAGTATCCCAGCCAAGCTTAACCATATTCCAGTCAGCCTGATATCTGTCCATTGTAATCTTCATTCTTCCGCCGCCGGATGCAATTTTTCCGTCAAAGTTAGCGTCATTGAGAGTTGCAAGGGTTTCTTCCAGCTCGTCAATATACTGCATACCTGATGTTGCAGGAACGTCACGTCCGTCAAGAAGAATATGACATCTTACTTTCTTTACGCCTTCAGCTTTAGCTTCAGCAATCATCTTTTTGAGGTGGGAGATATTTGAGTGAACGTTGCCGTCTGAAAGCAGTCCGATGAAGTGAAGAGTTGTTCCTTTTTCAACACAGTTTGAAACAAGTTCTTTCCAGGTTTCAGACTTGAACATATCTCCGCTTTCGATTGATTCATTTACAAGCTTAGCGCCCTGTGAGTAAATCTGTCCGCAGCCGAGAGCATTGTGACCAACCTCTGAGTTGCCCATGTCGTCATCTGTAGGAAGACCAACAGCACCGCCGTGAGCCTTAAGAGTTGTATGAGGGCATTCTTTCCAAAGCTTGTCAAGAGTTGGAGTATTAGCAGTTGTTACAGCATCGCCGATGTGTGACTGTGAAATGCCCACGCCGTCCATAACAACCAATACAACAGGTTT
>JBJFBR010000196.1:13116-15453 GCA_051888545.1 Oscillospiraceae bacterium | reverse complement strand
GAAAGGAGTTCAGCGCAGTTTTTAGCGTTCATTGAACCGCCGTACTGAATTGTAACAGCCTGAGCTGTTTCTTCGTCATAGATTTTTGCAAGAGTTGCACGGATAAATGCGCAAACCTCTTCTGCCTGGTCAGCAGTAGCGGTCTTGCCGGTTCCAATTGCCCATACAGGCTCGTAAGCGATAACAGTCTTTTTAACATCTTCAGCAGAAACATCGAAAAGGTCAAGCTTGATCTGACGGGCAATAACTTCTTCAGTAATGTTGCATTCACGTTCCCAGAGGAGTTCGCCTACGCATACGATTGGCTTAAGACCTGCAGCGAGAGCGGCTTTAGTTCTCTTGTTTACAGTTTCGTCTGTTTCACCGAAATACTGTCTTCTTTCGCTGTGACCTACAACAACATATTCAACGCCGATTTCTGTAAGCATATCAGCGGAAATTTCTCCTGTGAAAGCACCGCTCTTTTCAAAGTGAACGTTTTCGGCGCCGATTTTAACATTTGAACCCTTTGTAGCTTCAACAGCTGTTTCAAGGTTTGTGAAAGGTACGCAAGCGATTACTTCTACGTTTCCTTCAGCATTTGCAACCAATGGCTTGATAGCCTCGAGAAGCTCTTTTGCTTCCGGTCTTGTTTTGTTCATTTTCCAGTTACCGGCAATAATAGCCTTTCTTGCACTCTTTTTCATTTGAAAAACTCCTTATATGTAAATATATTTTTATCATAAATAAACGGGGCAATTTCCTGCCCCGTTCAATGCAGGCTCAAGACCTGAAATTATTTATCTGCGATTACGTCAATGCCCGGAAGAACCTTGCCTTCGAGGTATTCAAGAGAAGCTCCGCCGCCTGTGGAGATGTGGCTCATCTTGTCAGCAAATCCAAGCTGGATAACAGCTGCTGCTGAATCGCCGCCGCCGATGATTGTTGTAGCGTCTGTATCAGCGAGAGCTTTTGCTACAGCGATAGTACCCTTAGCAAGTGTGGGGTTTTCAAATACGCCCATAGGACCGTTCCAGACAACTGTCTTAGCTGATTTTACAGCGTCAGCAAAGAGTTCCTGAGTCTTTGTGCCGATGTCAAGTCCTTCCTTGTCGGCAGGAATGTTAGCTGAGTCAACAACTTCAACATCAATAGGAGCGTCAATTGGATCAGGGAAGCCTGCTGCAACTGTTGTATCAATAGGAAGCAAGAGCTTTTTGCCAAGCTTTTCAGCCTTTGCAATCATTTCCTTGCAGTAATCGATCTTTGTGTCGTCAACCAGTGACAGACCAACTTCCTTGCCCTGAGCTTTGAGGAATGTGTAAGCCATACCGCCGCCGATGATAAGTGTATCGCACTTTTCAAGAAGGTTGTTGATTACGTTAAGCTTATCTGCAACCTTAGCACCGCCGAGAATAGCAACGAAAGGTCTGACAGGATCTTCAACTGCATTGCCGAGGAAGTTGATTTCCTTCTGCATAAGATATCCTACTGCAGTTTCTTTAACGAATTTAGCAACTCCTGCTGTTGAAGCGTGAGCTCTGTGAGCTGAACCGAAAGCGTCCATTACGAAAACTTCACCGTCAACCAGGTCAGCAAGTTCTTTTGCGAATTCTTCGCCGTTCTTTGTTTCTTCAGCGCCGCGGAATCTTGTGTTTTCAAGAATTACGATTTCGCCGTCGTTCATTTCAGCAACTGCTTTTTTAGCGTTTTCGCCTACTACTGTATCGTCCTTAGCGAATACGACCTTTGTGTCAACCAATTCTGCAAGTCTGTCTGCAGCCGGCTTGAGTGAGAACTTATCCTCAGGGCCGTTCTTTGGTTTGCCGAGATGTGAGCAAAGAACAACCTTGCCGCCGTCAGCAACCAGCTTTTTGATTGTTGGAAGAGCAGCTGTAATTCTGTTGTCGTTAGTGATTTTACCGTCTTTCAAAGGTACGTTGAAGTCAACTCTTACGAGAACCTTTTTGCCTTTTACGTTAATGTCGTCAACTGTGACTTTGTTTAATCCTGCCATAATAAATACATCCTCTCTGAATTTATTTTTTGGGAAAATCCCAAACAGTCATATTTATGGGGTTGTTAAAAAATTAACAGCCAAATACATTATATAATATTGCTCTGAAAAAATCAAGTCTTTTTAACCACTTTTTCTCAGTATGGTTACATACTCTTAACCAAAGATATTGTATCCTTAATTATAGGTTTCATTAGTATTGTTTTCAGTATTATATTCCAGAACCGCCTGAGTCTGCTGATTTACTCCTCTTCCGCACTGAGGAGCGGTCAGAGGACAATGCTTGTGACAGCCTGTGCAGTTTAATTTTGAAAGATAGTCTTCAAGGCTTTCAACCGGTT
>JBJFBR010000196.1:5345-13016 GCA_051888545.1 Oscillospiraceae bacterium | reverse complement strand
GCAGCACCGATCTGGAAATATTCCGCCGGAGGATAGCCAAGCTTTTTGGTCATTGCAGCGGCAAGCTCGTCTGCAACGGCTTTGTCATTTCCGTAAACAATGCTGTAAGGAGTCTGTGGAATCATATCTTTAAGGGTAAAGTCAATAATTTTTGGATTTATTGCCTTGTCGCCTCTTACTTTTCCGACAGTAGTAATTGCTCCATCACTCATTTTCATTATAGGGCGAAGTCCCATAAGCTCGCCGGCAAAAGCTGCTGCTGACGGAATTCTGCCGGATTTTTTAGCATACTTGAGAGAATACGGCGCAAAGTAAATGCGGCAATTGTTTACCCAGTCGGTGACATAGTTTACAATTTCCTCAGCTGGAGTGCCTTTCTTTGCTTTTTGTGCAGCCTGAATAACAGCATATCCGTAACCGCCTGTATAGCTTCTTCCGTCAATGGTGTAAACCCTGAACTTGCCTTTGGCGTCAGGGTGCTCTTCTATAAATTGTTCAGCAGCCATTTTTGAATTGCCGCAGGTTGCCGAACCGTTGGAGTTGATAGTAACATTGATTACATCTGTATATCCCTCATTGTAGAGATTTTCAAAAATATCCATATATTCAGTAACGGTGATTTGTGATGTAAGAGGGATATCATCGTTTTCATCCATAAGCTTGTAGAATTTTTCGTTGTCAAAGTCAACACGGCTTACATAGCTTTCTCCGCCGATTACAACTTTAAAAGGCACAATAAGAATATCGTTCTCCTTTTCAAGTTCATAGCTGATGTCGCTGGCGGAATCGGTCATAATTTTGATTTTTGCCATAGTTATTCTCCTTTCGGTTTTTAAGATTACCAAGTGTATTGGGTAAGTTTGCCTTCACGTCCCAGATCGGGGTATTCCCACTGTCTTAAAACTTCATAGCAGGCTATAGCCGCAGAGTTGGACAGATTAAGACTTCTCAGAGTGTTTCTCATGGGAATTCTTGCACATTTCTCAGGATTGTGATACAGCAGATCTTCCGGCAGTCCTTTGTCCTCACGGCCGAATATAAGATATACATCTTTGTCCTGAGGATAGGCAATGTCGCTGTGAACATTTCTGCCTTTTGTGGTGAAAAAGTAATAGTCACCGTCATTTTTTGCGAAAAAATCGTCTAAGTTTTCATATTCATAAATATCAAGCTTGTCCCAGTAGTCAAGTCCTGCTCTTTTGAGATGCTTGTCGGTAATGACAAAGCCGTAAGGCCTGACAAGGTGGAGGGCAGCCCCCGTTACCGCACAGGTCCTTGATATGTTTCCTGTATTCTGAGGTATTTGCGGTTCAACCAAAACAATATTCAGCTTGCTCATTTTTTATTCTCCTAAAGGTTTGTAAAATCCGAAAGCTCCTGATAGCTTGTCAGCCATGGCAGCTGGTCCTCAAGACGAATACCCTCCGTCCAGGGAGTGCCGTAGCTGTAGGTGGCTTTTACTGCTATTTCCGTAAACTTGGACGCTCTGTTCATTGCAATGGGAAGGCTGTCGCCTTTCAGCAAACCGCCGATAAGCACGCTTGTGAACATATCTCCTGAGCCTGAATAGCTTACAGGCACATAATCATTTTTTATTTTCCAGTAACTGTTGTGCTCTTTGTCAAAGCCAATGGTATACATTCCTCCTTCGGCAAGAGGACAGCTTGTTATAACGATGATTTTTGCACCCTGCTTTGAAAGCTTTGCAAGCCATGATTTCGCCTCGTGAGTGCGCAGGGGTGCAGTGGGATAGCTTTCTCCAAGAAGTATGGCAGCCTCGGTCAGATTCGGTGTAATTATATCCGCAACGGCGACCAGCTCGCTCATTCTTGAACATAGCTTTGAAGTGTATGTGGCATAAGGCTTTCCGTCATCTCCCATAACAGGGTCAACAACTTTGAGAGCATGGGGGTAGCTGTTAAAGAAATCAAGACAGTGGTCGATCTGTTCTTCAGAGGCAAGAAAACCGCTGTAAATGCAGTCAAATTCCGTGCCGAGCTTTTTGTAATGTTCCAGTGCAGGAGAAATGTAGTCGGTGAGGTCACGCATAACAAATTCGCCGTATCCCGTATGTGCCGAAAGTACGGCTGTGGGAACGGGGCATACCTGAATGCCCATAGCCGAAAGCACGGGAATTATAACGGTAAGGGAACATCGTCCGATACCTGAAATATCATGTATTGCTGCGACTTTTTTACAGCTGTTCATATAATCTCTCCCTGATGTATATTGTTTTAAATTTTCCTTGTCATTAATACAACAATTATAACATATGTATTAATAATTTTCAAGATTGGCTTTAAAGTTAATATATACGAGCAAAAATAAGCACTTATTATGGGAAAATATCAAGAATATATATACATTTTGTACGAAATACTATTGACTTTGATGATGTAAAGTATTATAATTAATGTGTTAAACTATATAATATAGTATAATAATTTGCTATGTTAAATTTATATATGGAGGTTTTCTATTATGGGAAGAGTTTATAACTTTAGTGCAGGTCCTGCTTGTTTGCCTGAAGAGGTATTAAAGGAAGCAGCTGACGAAATGCTTGATTATAAGGGCACAGGAATGTCCGTTATGGAGATGTCTCACCGTTCCAAGGCTTTTGATGATATCATCAAAGAGGCTGAAAAGGATATCCGTGAGCTTATGAATATTCCTGACAACTATAAGGTATTGTTCCTGCAGGGCGGTGCTTCACAGCAGTTTGCCGCTGTTCCTATGAATCTTATGAAAAACAAAAAGGCAGCTTACATAATTACAGGTCAGTGGGCTAAAAAGGCTTATCAGGAGGCTCAGAAGTTTGGCGAGGCTGTAGCTGTAGCATCTTCAGAAGATAAGACATTCTCTTATATTCCTGACTGCTCGGATCTTGATATCCCTGAAGACGCTGATTATGTTTATATCTGCGAAAACAATACAATTTACGGAACAAAATATAAGAAACTGCCGAACACAAAGGGCAAGATTCTTGTTGCCGATGTTTCATCATGCTTCCTTTCAGAGCCGGTTGACGTAACAAAATACGGCGTAATCTACGGCGGTGTTCAGAAGAATATCGGACCTGCAGGCGTTGTTATTTCAATTATCCGTGAGGATCTTATCACTGATGATGTTCTTCCGGGTACACCAACAATGCTTAAATGGAAAACACAGGCTGATAAGGATTCACTTTATAACACACCTCCATGCTACGGAATTTATATCTGCGGCAAGGTGTTCAAGTGGATAAAGAAAATGGGCGGCCTTGAAGCTATGAAGGAACATAACGAAAAGAAGGCAAAGATTCTTTATGATTATCTTGATGAGAGCAAGCTCTTTAAGGGTACTGTAGTTAAAGAAGACAGATCTCTTATGAATGTACCTTTCGTTACAGGGGATAAGGACCTTGACGCTAAGTTCGTTGCAGAAGCAACAGCAGCAGGCTTTGTAAACCTTAAAGGCCATAGAACAGTAGGCGGTATGAGAGCATCTATCTACAATGCTATGCCTGTTGAAGGTGTTGAAAAGCTCGTTGAATTCATGAAGAAATTTGAAGCTGAAAATTCATAATATAAATGCTTTTGATTTATAATTGAGAGGGGTAATAACCAATGAAGACGATTCAGAAATTAAATAAAATTGCAAAGGTCGGTACTGATATTTTTGACACCAATGCTTATACAGTTACAGATACCTGCGACGCACCAGACGCTATAATGGTTCGTTCGGCAAAAATGCATGATATGGAATTCAAGGATAATCTCCTTGCCATTGCAAGAGCCGGCGCAGGAGTAAACAATATTCCTGTTGACAGATGTGCAGAAGAAGGCATTGTTGTTTTCAATACACCCGGTGCAAATTCAAACGCTGTTAAGGAACTTGTAATTTGTGCACTTCTGCTTTCATCAAGAAAGATCACTGAGGCTGCTGCATGGGCTGCTTCCCTTAAAGGCACTCCAGACGCACCAAAGACGGTAGAAGGCGGAAAATCAAAATTTGCAGGCCCTGAAATCTACGGAAAAACTCTGGGCGTTATCGGCCTCGGAGCTATCGGCGGAAAGGTTGCAAATGCGGCTGTAGGACTTGGCATGAAGGTTATAGGCTATGACCCATATCTTTCTGTTAACTCTGCAATTCTGCTCAATCCTCATGTAAAGGTTACAGCTGATATTAATGATATTTACAAGGAAAGCGATTACATAACAATTCACGTTCCTTATACTCCTGACGGAAAGAATACTATTGACGCTGAACAAATCGCAATGATGAAAGACGGCGTAAGACTTATAAATCTTGCAAGAGGCGAGCTTATCAACAGCGCTGAAGTTGTAAAAGCTATCAAGAGCGGCAAGGTTGCTAAATATGTTACCGACTTTGCAGACGATATTGTTCTGGGCGAAGAAAATGTTATCGTTTTGCCGCATCTTGGTGCATCAACAGGAGAATCCGAGGATAACTGTGCAGTTATGGCAGCTCATGAGCTTATTGATTACATTGAACACGGTACAATCAAGAATTCAGTAAACTTCCCCAATGCTGAGCTTGCTAAAACAGGTGACGCTCTGGTGTGCGTACTTCATAAGAATGCTCCTGCAATTCTTTCACAGGTTACAGCTGCTATTTCTGATAAGGGCGCAAACATTGAGAACCTTGTAAACAAGTCAAAGAAAGACTGGGCTTATACAATGCTTGATGTTACAGGAAGCGTTGACGCTGACGCAATTTCAGCAATAGAAGGCGTTGTAAGAGTTCGTATTATCTGATAATCAGATAATAAATACATAAGAATATTGTTAAGCAATGGAGCTATTTTGTATATCAGAATAGCTCTGTTTTTTACAGGAGGATATTTATGGGAAAATTCATACAGGCATTTATATTACTTGTTTTATCCATGGGTGTGGTTTATTTTCTTTATCGGATCATCGACCGAAAAGGCAGTATAGCCTTAAAAATTTCGGAAAAAATACCTGCATATAAAAAGCATCCGCAGATTTTTCAGATTTTAATACCTGTAGCATTTGTAATACTTTTCGGAGTCATATGTATGGCAGCAAACCTGCAGCTGTGGATATTCTTTGTAGTTTCAGGAGCAGTGCTTGGACTTGTAAACGGTTTTTCGGCAACACTGGCATATGCTGAAAAGGAATTGAAGAAATAATTAAAAAGGGCAGCACATTTAAAAAAATGGCTGTCCTTTTTGTTTTGTTATCTTTTTCGTCTGCTTGAAATTTCTTTTCTGATTTCATTTAAAGCGTCATTAAATTTGTTTGACCTTGCGGTCGGATGAGCCAGAATAAAGTCCCGTTTAAAGTAATCAAGCTTTTCAGTAAGCTTTTTCCGGTCCGAACTCAGTTTTTCCAGCTTTTGATTCAAGCGAATAGCAGCGTCACTTTCACTAAGTTTAAGTGAAAGCTCTGCTTTTGTGCTTTCCAAATCCTTTTTGATTTTAGTTAATGCTTCCAGAATCTTGTTAACATCAATAGCAGTTCGTATTGCATAAACAAGGTCTGAAATGAATGCAAATGTTATAACAGTATCAAGAATTATGAGAGTTGTTATAGAAAAATGCGTTAAAAGACGTTCAAGAGGCGGATGCAGTACATAAACTAAAAATAATGAAAGCAAGCCCCAGAAAAGCGATGATTTAAGGCAGATGTATCCGTCAAGATTGCATCGGTTGTCTGAGTAGTCCCAGTATCTCATATGCAGTATTTTTTCCATACCCCAGCCTGTAATATATTCCAGAACGGTAGTGCCGATCATTCCCACAAAGTAAACAAGTATCCAGTTGACTTTTACGGGATATGTAATAAGAAGAATAAGCATTGCACCGCTTCCGTATATGGGAAGAACAGGCCCTCTCAGAAAACCTCTGTTGACAAATTTTCTGCTGCTGACTGATACAATGGCAGATTCAATGCACCACCCTAAAAAGCAATATATATAAAAGAAAAGTAAAAGCTTAAAAAAGGTAAGTGTCATAGCCTCACTCCTAAGTTTTTATAATTTAATTATAATATTTCTGTTGATAATTGTCAATATTCTGCTGTCGAAAATACAAAATTGATATATAGAATTATATAATAGTCATTTTGGTGAAAATGTACATAAGATAAAACCCGTTATTGGTAAAAGCTAAAAAATGTTTTATTAAAATAAAATATATGGGAAAATAACCATTGACAAATATTTTTTATATAGTATAATAATACTTAATTGTATAATAAAAAATGATTAAAGGTATGGTGATTTTGTCTATGGACGACGGCGTGCGATTATGGTTCGGAATTATAGTTACTGTTTTAATTTTGCTGATCACATTTTTTCTTACACTGTGTGAAAGCGAAATTGATAAACTGGGCGATTTTCAGATCAATAAGCTTGCGGAAAATGATAAACGAGGCAGGCTTCTGAAAAAGCTTTATGAAAGTGACGAAGATTATGCTATAGGCAATTTTTCTTCAAGAATTGTAATTGTGCTTGCATTATCTGTTGTATCGGTATTGTGTTTTTGTCAGCCTTTGATAAGACATATTTTTGATTCTTTTGAACTGTCCGGTACAATGGGCTTGGTTTTAAAAACGGCCGTGTACGTAATTATATTGTTTCTGGCTGCGGTGCTTGTGTGTGCTTTTGGAATAATTATCCCAAGGCTTATAAGCAAAAGCGATAAGTATGATGAAAAGTTCGTGCTTAAAGCAGTAAGACCATATAGCCTGCTCATCAGACTTAATGCACCTGTGTATAAGCTATCAAAGCTGATTTCAGCACTTTTGTGCCGGGCTTTCGGTATAAAAGATGATTTTTCCAACGAGCCTGTAACTGAGGAAGATATTCTTACCATGGTGAATGAACCAGGAGGAATTGAACAGTCTCAGGCAGAAATGATAAATAATATTTTTGAGTTTGACGATTTAAAAGCTCATGAGGTTATGACGCATCGTGTGGATATTGCAGCCGTAGAAATAAACGAATCCATAAAAACAGCGGTGTCGGTAGCTTTGGATAAAGGCGTATCACGTATTCCTGTGTATAAAAATAATATTGATGATATATGCGGTGTTGTCTATGCAAAGGACCTTTTGAATCTTATTCTGAAGGACAATCCTGAGCAGATGCACCTGAAAGATTTTATGAGAGATATTAAATTTGTGCCTGAATCAAAAAGCTGTGTTGAACTTTTCAATATGTTTACTGCGGAAAAAATACATATAGCAGTAGTTGTGGACGATTACGGCGGAACAGCAGGTATTGTAACTATGGAGGACTTGCTGGAAACTATTGTGGGAAGTATCCAGGATGAATATGACCATGAGGATGAGCCTGTTAAGAAAATCTCTGAAAATACCTTTGAAATACTGGGAAATGCCGATATTGATGACGCTATGGACGCTTTGGGCAAAAGCTTGCCGGAAGATAATGATTATGAAACAATGTCAGGCTTTGTAACCGACTTGTTGGGATATATTCCTGATGACGGAGAAAAGCCGTCGGTTAAGTGGGAGAATGTCACTTTTTCCGTGCTTGAGGCAGAGGATAATCATATTAATAAGCTTAAAGCGGTTGTATCTGATGATAAGGCGGAAGATAAGTTATAATTTTAGTTTGAAAGGACGGTCATAACAAATGAATATGTCAAAAAAAATCAGCATTATGATTGTCTGTGCCATAACA
>JBJFBR010000196.1:0-5245 GCA_051888545.1 Oscillospiraceae bacterium | reverse complement strand
AATATAAGCGTACAAAAGAACAGTATGAAAGCAGAAAGAAAACTCTTTATGCTGCGGCAGATAAAGTAGTGGAAAATGCCGGAAACTATACGGCATATGATAAAATACGTTATTTTCACGATTATCTGATAAAAAAATGTACATATACAGTGTCAGGTCCGGATATTTATTCTGCGTACGGCTGTCTTGTGGATGGCAAGGCGGTATGCGAAGGATATTCTAAAGCATTCAGCATATTGTGTCAGCGGGCAGGGATTACTAATGTGCTTGTTTCCGGTCAGGCTGTAAACAGTCAGGGCGAAACCGAAGGGCATATGTGGAATAAGGTATATTACGGCAATGAATGGTATAATGTTGACGTAACATGGGACGATATGCCAAGCATAAGCACGGTTATGTCCACATATGATTATTATTTTGTAAATGATGAAGGCTTTAAAGCAAATCACAGCGTTGAGCAAAACAGATTTGTAAAGTATCCTGACGCTGTTAATATGAAATCAAACTATTATGTATTAAAAAATCTTTATGTTTCCTCGAAAGATGATCCTGTGGAAATGTTCAAAACCGCTGCAAGCAACGCAGTTAAAAATCAAAGCGAGCTTATAACCTTAAAATTCTGTACTTTGAAACAGCTGGAAGAAGTTTATGATTATATAAATGCCGATGACAGTACCTTCGGCGACCTTCTTGCCACAAGATGTCATGATTTTAATGCAGTGATTGATTTCAAAAATGTTTCATATGCTTCAAATGATGCAATGAAAATCATTACGGTGAAAATACCGTTTATAAAGCAATAATATATTATCAAGTTTTAAGGATTCAGCATATTATAGAGAAAAATCTCATGGGGATGAGTTATATGAAAAAAGAGAGAACCAATAAGTATATCGCCATGCATACCTCAAGGGTAACCATGATAGGAAATATACTTCTTTCAATACTTAAATTTATAGCAGGTATAATTGCTCATTCAGGAGCTATGATATCAGATGCCATACATTCAGCGTCAGATGTTTTCAGTACAGTGATTGTCATGATTGGTGTAACAATGTCCAATAAACAGTCGGACAGCGACCACCAGTACGGTCATGAGCGTTATGAATGTGCAGCCTCAATAGTGCTTGCTGTTATTCTGGCGGTAACCGGTGTTGAGATAGGCTATAAAGGCCTGCAAAATATTTTCGGCGGAAATTATTCCGAGCTTGCTGTGCCGGGAATGCTTGCGTTGATTGCAGCTGTTGTATCTATAGTTGTTAAAGAGGCTATGTATTGGTATACAAGAGCAGCGGCGAAAAAGATCAAGTCGGACGCATTGATGGCTGACGCATGGCATCACCGTTCAGATGCGTTGTCATCAATCGGTGCATTGATAGGTATTGCAGGTGCCAGAATGGGTTATCCTATTCTGGATTCCGTTGCAAGCGTGTTTATATGTCTTTGCATTCTCAAAGTTGCAGTGGATATTTTCAAAGAAGCTATGGATAAAATGGTTGACAAGGCTTGCCCTGAGGAAACAGAAGAGAAAATCAAGCAGGCGGTCAGCTCAGTTGAAGGTGTTGAGGGTATTGACGTATTAAGGACCCGACTTTTCGGCTCACGAACCTATGTTGATCTGGAAATTTGTGCTGACGGAAATAAAACTCTTTGGGAAACTCATGGAATTGCTGAAAATGTTCACAGCAAAATAGAAAAAGAGTTCCCTGATGTAAAGCATTGTATGGTGCATGTCAATCCCAAAGGCGCGGAGCATAAAGATGATATCGCTGATGTCTGATATATTTGGAGACAGAGATTTGTCTGTCTCTTTTTTGTTTCCTAAGATTTTCTTAATAAAAACATATCTACTTGAAAAAATATAAATTTTGTGCTATAATAGAATATGGATAGATATGTATATTGAGCATCAGAATTACTTGAAGTTTAGGATTGTGATATTTTATGATAACCGAAAATCCAGCATATTTGCATGGCGGATTTGGCAAATCAATTAAAATAAATGAAAAATCAATAAAAAAAATTGCGATTATAGTGACCATAGTTGTGGGATTTATTTTCAGCGGATATCTTTATTATGCCTGTAATTATTCTGTAGGCTGGCATACCACAATTTCCGGCAAAATGTTTTATGTTATGCCGGATACTAAGAAACGTGCTGTGGGACTTAAAGAAATAAAAAGTTCTTCGTATCTTTTTGATGAAGACGGATATGTTCTCACCGGTTGGCAGGATTATAAAGGAGACAGATATTATTTTGACCGTGACGGTGTTATGCAGAAAGGCGATGTAACCATTGACGGTGTGAAATATCATTTGTCAGAAGAGTCGGGAATTTACAGAACAGGCCTCTGCAAAATCGGCGATGAAGAATATTTTTTCAATGACCATGGTTTCCCTGATACGGGTTTTGTAACAAAAGGCAATAAGAAATATTACTATGATGACCAGGGAAAAATGATGAAAGGCTGGATCGAATCCAACGGCCTCAGATTTTATTTTCTGCAAAACGGTGAAATGGCTGTAGGTTTTTATGATATCAACGGTAAAAAATATGGCTTTGCCGATGACGGTCATATGCTTGTGGGCGAGCATATAATTGACGGCAAGAGATATCTTTTCAGTGATACAGGCGTGTTGTTCACAGGTTGGAAAAAAGACGGAAACAAATATATGCACGCCAATGAAGAAACAGGGGAATTTGACCGTGGGCTGGCTGTTATTAACGGCAAAAAATATTATTTTGATGAAGAGTATCATATGCTTAAAGGCTGGCAGAAAATAGGCAAGGATCTTTATCATTTTGATGATCAGGGAATTATGACTATCGGCTGGTTTGAAGATGACAGCGGCAATAAGTATTATTTCGACAGCAACGGAATAGCTCAGAAGGGCAGAACCGAAGTTGACGGCGAAACCTATTTCTTTGATAATCAGCACCATATTATGATTGGCTGGAACATTATTGACGGAAAGAAATATTATCTCGGACAAGCGGGAGTTGCCCACTCAGGCTTTTATGATGACGGACAGGATATCTATTATTTTGACCCGAAGACAAAAGCAGCTCAGAAGGGAATTGTCAGAGTTGATACATATACCGATGAGGAAAAGAAAGCTTACAAGAAGTTTGAAAAGCTAAAAAAGAATGCCGAAAAAGAAGAAACGGATGACAGCCTTCAGATTGAGGAAAACAGCTATGAAAGCTATATGTTTGAGGCTTATAAAAAGATCGGCAAGAGCATTTTCGGTCAGTATTATTTTGACAGCGACTATAAAATGCAAGTGGGTTGGCAGACAGTAGGCGGATATAAGTTCTATTTTGATGAGGAAACCGGCGAAAAAGCTACAGGATGGAAAACTATCGGGGGCAAAAAGTATTACTTTGGGCTTTGCGGTGCTATGGCTAAAGGAACATTGACTGTTGACGGAAAAGAATATACCTTTTCCAAAGACGGCGCTGTAAATGACGGCCTGGCAGAGGTTGACGGAAAATATAAATACTCTGACGGCAAAGATTGGGCAAAGAATAAGTTTGTAACTGTTGACGGATATAAATATTATTTTGACAGCAATGGTTTTGCAGTAAAGGGCTGGCAGACAATAAAAGGCAAAAAGTATTTCTTCAATAACGATTGTCAGCTTGTATTGGGATTGTTCAGCAATGCAAATAATATCTATTATATGTCCACAAACGGAATGCTGACAAACAGCTGGGTAAATACCGATTCGGCTACCTATTATTTCGGCGAAAACGGTAAAGCTTTTACAGGTCGTCATAGTATTGACGGCGTGGAATACTGGTTCTCAGATAAAGCAACACTCCTGAATGACTGGAATACTATCAACGGCAAGAAGTATTATTTCTATAACGGTGTTATGATGAGAGGCCCTGTGCTTATCAGAAATGTTTACTATAATTTAGGCGAAGAAGGATATGTTAAAGAAGGCTGGGTAACCTGGAATACATATAAGTATTATAATAACAGTCAGGGCAGACCCTATGTCAGCTGTAAAAAGAACATCGACGGTGTTACATATACTTTTGACGAAAACGGAGTAGCTGTCGGATAAGGTGATGATATGGAAAATAAATTTGTTTTTGCTGATAATAAAGCTATTACATATATGGGACGAATTGATTTTAAAAATCCCAAAGCACCTGTGCTTTTTTATGCCGGCTCAAGCATAACAATGCGGTTTAAAGGTACAGCTGTTAAGTGTCATCTGATAAATCATTCATATTATTATGTCAATATCTTAGGGTTTATCATTGACGGAAAGGAAAGCTCTGTCAGGCTTTCTGACGGTGAAAATATTATTGAGCTTGCAAAAGATATGGAAGATACAGAGCACGAGATTGTAATTTTCAAGCGTCAGGCAGCAAACCATGTGCTTGAGTTCAAAGGTTTTGAAATTTGCGGAGATGTACTGGAAAGCAAACCGAAGCCAAAGCGGAAAATTGAATGTTACGGTGATTCCGTATCAGCCGGGGAAGTTTGTCAGGCAATAGAATATACAGGTAAATGCGATCCTGAAAATCATGAAGGAATTTATGACAATGCATGGCATTCATATGCTATGGTGACGGCAAGAAATCTCGGAGCAGAGATTCACAATATTGCACAGGGCGGAATTTCAGTAAGAAGCGGTTACGGATATTTTCATGCTCCCGATTTTATCGGTATGGATAAGGTCTATGATAAGCTTGGGTATATTCCCGAATATGGCATATCCTTGTGGGATTTTGAAAATTATACACCTGATGTGGTTATTTTTGCTTTGGGACAAAATGATTCTCATCAGGAAGGCTGTGCTGATGTTGATATAAACAATCCCCAAATACGCAGGGAATGGAAAACTGCATATAAGAATATTATACAAAGTTTAAGAGAAAAGTATCCGGACGCTGTATTTGTGCTTATTATGACAGTGCTTATGCACGACAGCGGCTGGGACAGTGCTGCTGAGGAAATTGCCGGAGAGCTTGATGATAAGGTTTATTATCTGAAATTCAAGCGTGCAGGCAAGGCAACTCCCGGTCATCCGAGAATTACTGAACAATGTGAAATGGCAGAGGAACTGACAGCATTTATCAGCAGTCTTGGGGATAATATTTGGGGTAATCGGTAAATTTCAAAAAAGGTGAGAATATAATGTCAAAGAAGCTTTTGTTTGTATTTAACCCAAATGCAGGAAAAGGAACGGTTAAATCCAACTTATGTGATATGATAGATGTTTTTAC
>JBJFBR010000195.1:5367-9347 GCA_051888545.1 Oscillospiraceae bacterium | reverse complement strand
GCGACGTCAAGGTCATTATATAATCCGCTGCAGATTTCTGTGATATTGTTATTTTTCAATCCATTTTCAAGCACAGTAAAATCAGGGCGTTCAGCTATATCACAAGCGTCAAAATCTTTATAGGCCTGAGGAGTTGAAATGCCTTCCTCAGGTTTAATGACTATAAACGAACAGGGTGCAATAGGCTCGAGAGCTGTCAGCTTTTCACCAAAGCCTTCGCACAGCACAGTTCCTCCCATAACGCAGAAAGGAATATCTGAACCGAGGTTGCCTGCTATTTCACACAGCTGATCCGTTGACAGCGGATTATCATAAATTCTGTTCATAGCCTGAAGAGCTGCGGCAGCATTTGAGCTTCCGCCGGCAAGACCTGCCATCATAGGAATTTGCTTTTTAATCATAACATCTATGCTTTTCTTTTCAAGACCTGTATAATCATAAAAAGCTTCAACAGCCTTCCATACAAGGTTTTTGTTATCAGTCGGGACCTCAGGCTTGTCACACAGAATATTAATATCTTCACCGTCAGAAACAATAAATCTCAAATCATCGTGGAGTGAAATCGACTGCATAACAGTTTTTAAGTAGTGATAATTTCTGCTGTCCTTGCCTTTAATTTCAAGATACAAATTTAATTTAGCATAAGATTTTATAGAAACGGAATCTAACATTTACAATTATCCTTTTCCTTTAATTCTTGAAGGAACTCGCCAATTCTTTTTATTGCTGTTTTTAAATGCTTTAATGAATAAGCATATGAAACACGAATAAATCCTTCACCGCATTTGCCGAAAGCTGTACCGGGAACAACTGCAACTTTTTTCTCATATACTAATTGTTCACAGAACTCATCGCTGGATAGTCCTGTGGACTTAATTGACGGAAAAACATAAAATGCGCCCAGAGGTGTAAAACAGTCAAGTCCTAATTTATTGAAAGCATCAACAACATACCGTCTTCGCATATCATATTCATCACGCATTTTATCAACATCGCCTGAACATTCTTTTAAAGCAGTAACAGCTGCATATTGGCTCGTTGTAGGCGATGACATAATAACATACTGATGAAGCTTCAAAGCATGTTTAATAATACCCTTTGGACCAGCCATAAATCCAAGACGCCAGCCTGTCATTGCATAGCCTTTAGAAAAGCCGTTAATAACAACTGTACGTTCTCTCATACCATCAATCTCTGCGATTGAGCAATGCTTTTCTTTGTATGAAAGTTCAGAATATATCTCATCAGACAATATAAAAATATTTGTATCACGAAGTACTTCGGCAATGGTCTCAAGATCCTTACGTTCCATAACAGCACCTGTAGGATTATTAGGATAAGGCAAAATCAAAAGTTTAGTTTTATCAGTGATTTTTTCTTTCAAATCTTCAGGCTGTAATCTGAAATCATTTTCAGCTTTCGTTTCAATAACTACAGGAACAGCACCGCACATGGTTACTATCGGCTTATAGCAAACAAAACAAGGCTCAACAATTAATACTTCATCGCCCGGTTTTACCATTGTTCGTATGGCAACATCAATACCTTCAGAGCCGCCTACGGTTACCACAATTTCGTTTTCAGGGTCATAATCCACATTTATTGTGCGTTTAAAATATGCTGAAATTTCTTCTCTCAGTTCAAATAGTCCGGCATTGGCAGTATACATTGTCCTGCCTTGATCAAGATTTTTAATGCCAGCCTGTCGAATTTTCCATGGCGTTTTAAAATCAGGTTCTCCAACACCAAGGGAAATTACGCCTTCCACATTCTGAGCAATATCAAAGAATTTTCTTATGCCTGAAGGTTTCATTTCTACTGCCGTAGGAGAAAGCAATTTATCATAATCTATCATGGAGAAACCAAACCTCTCTCATCTTTTTCTTCATGTCCGCTTACTAAAATTCCGTTGTCCATATAGTTTTTAAGGACAAAATGAGTTGTTGTTGACTGTACCGCATCTATAGTAGCGAGATTCTGTGATACAAACAAAGATACATCTCTTATACTTACACCGGTAACTTCAACCAATATATCATATCCGCCGGACATAAGCCGAACCGACTCAACCTGATCATATTTACAAATTGAATCAGCAATATCATCAAAACCACTTTGAGACTGTGGTGTAACATTAAGTTCAATAAAAGCAGTTACAAGGTTTGGATCCAAAGCATAATAATCTAAAATTGCAGAATAGCCTTTTATTATCTCTCTGTCCTCAAGGTCTTGTATTCTCTTTTCCACATCTTCCTCAGTTGTTCCAAGCATTACTGCCAATTCAGCGTTAGAAAGATGAGCATGTTTTTTTAATAAGCCTATTAAAGAATCCATTTATAACCCTCCTTGTTAATCATACATATTTTTAAATATTATACTACTTTACTATCTAAAAGTCAATTATAAAATAAGTTCAAAAAAGATTCCGGGCAAAAAAATAGTTCTCTGAAATAAATAACTGACAGAGAACTATAAAATTCTATGCAATTTTACTGTGGATAAAAGTTTTCAAAAACAGTTTTTGCAATATCACAAGATTCCTTTGCGTCTTTTGCATAATAGTCAGCGCCTATCTCTTTTGCATAATCAGCAGTTAAAACTGCTCCTCCAACCATAGTTTTGCAGTCTACATTATTTTCATGCAACAGTTGTATTGTTTTCTCCATACTGCCCAATGTAGTTGTCATCAGTGCAGAAAGTCCAACCAAATGAACATTGTTTTTTATTGCACAATCCACTATCTCGTTATAATCCACATCTTTTCCAAGGTCAATAACATCATATCCATAGTTTTCAAGCAATACCTTTACAATATTCTTTCCTATATCGTGAACATCGCCTTTAACTGTCGCAACAATAATCTTACCCTTTGATACAGACTTTGTGCCCGTTTTTGCAAAATAATTCTTGATTACCTCAAAGCATGACTGTGCAACTCCGGCAGTAAGAATAAGCTGCGGCAAAAAGATTTTTCCTGTTTCAAATTCATTTCCCGTCTTGTCAAGAGCAGGTATAAGAATATTGTTTATAATATCCAATGGGTCGGTTGTCTTTAAAAGCTCTTCTGTAATTTTTTCAGCCTCATGTTTCAGACCGTTTTCCATAGCATAAGGAATATCAATTTTATGATCAGAAGTATCGGTTTTCTGAACCTCTTTTTTTGTATTTCCATAGCAGCTGATATATTCCACCGAGTTTTTATCATATCCTGCAAGGACATTGAAAGCTCTCACCGTTGCAGTCATAGCCTCCAGATTTGGATTTATAATTGGCAAGTCCAGACCTTTTGTCAATGCCATAGCAAGGAAATTATGATTTACAATTACCCTTTCAGGAAGACCAAAGCTGATATTTGAAACTCCAAGAACAGTTCTCAAGCCCAGTTCATTTTTGACTCTTTCCAGTGCATTAAGTGTTTCCATAGCACCGTCCTGTTCTGCCGAAACTGTAAGTGTAAGACAGTCAATATACACATCTTCCCGTCTTATGCCTAATTCCAACGCTCTGTTCAGAATTTTCTCAGCAATTTTAAATCTTTCATCAGCAGTTTTCGGTATACCGTTTTCGTCAAGAGCCAATCCTACAACTGCAGCACCGTATTTCTTTACCAATGGCAAAACAGTTTCCAGCGACTTCTCTTCTCCGTTTACAGAATTTACTATAGGCTTGCCGTTATATACCCTTAAAGCCTGCTCCAGAACCTCGGGATTAGTTGAATCCAACTGCAAGGGAACATCACAAACGCCCTGCAAAGCTTTTACCGTTCTGGACATCATTTGCTTTTCATCCAGACCAGGCAGACCGACATTGACATCAAGAATATCTGCACCTGCATGAATTTGCTCAATAGCCTGTCCTAAGATATAGTCAATATCTCCTGCTAAAAGAGCCTCTTTAAAACGCTTTTTGCCTGTTGGATTGATTCGTTCACCAATAATTCTCGGACGATTAATTACAACTGTATTTGACGGTGTACAGCA
>JBJFBR010000195.1:1847-5267 GCA_051888545.1 Oscillospiraceae bacterium | reverse complement strand
GTCATTGTGCACAAAACAGGCTTATCGGAATTTTCCTTTGCAGCAAGGACAGCTGCTTTCAGCTCATACAAATCGGTCATAGTTTCCATAACTATAATATCAGCATCACAGCCTGCAATTATTTCCTCTTTATAAATATCATAAGCCTCTTCAAATTTCAATGAACCGTTTGGTTCAAGCAGTTGACCGATAGGGCCGATATCCAAAGCAACAAGAGTGTCAGTACCCTCACATGCTTTTCTGGCATTTTTTATGCCTGCCTTTATAAGTTCGTCAACTGAATATTTACAGTCAGCAAGCTTATATCTATTGGCACCGAAAGTGTTTGCATAAACAATATCAGAACCTGCATTAATATATTGTTTGTGAATATCAATAAGCCATTCGGGCTTTTCAATATTAAGCACCTCAGGTGTCTCACCCATTTTCATTCCTTTGCTCTGAAGCATGGTTCCCATTGCACCGTCCAGGCAAATAAAATCCTTTTTATCAAGTAAATCTTTAAACTCCACAGTGTTCACCTCTTAATCTCAACTGGCATTTATCTCTCATCTTACAGCTTACACAGCCACGATGCTTTTGAGAAATTTCACTTTTAGATATACCAATAACCGCCGTAACAGATTTTCTTGGAATCATAATCATACTTTCAGTAGTATCAACTCCAACACGCTTCCTGGCATCTAACACGCTTAAAAAATCATTTTGAATATCCAACGGGAAATCTCCGTATCCGGGGGAAAATCTCCATGTAAAATTAAAGTCCCCCACAGCGTTTTTTATATCAATTTCAGCTTTGTCACAAACCTGCTCAATAGCCGCTGAGCCAAGACAATCACAAGCCATTGCTTTAGCCATATCTGTTGCCTCATAAGAGCGTATAAGCTTGTCAACGTCTGAGGATATGGTTGCACAAAGCAATATACACCGTTCACAATTCTGCAGATGTTCGCAGATATCATTGCCTTTAAGGACAAGGGACGTACCTTCCACAGCTACCTCATTATCCTTATGGGTTATTTCAAAGACCCTATAAGTATATCTGGGTTTTATATTTTTGAGCATTATATCTTCACATTCATTCATTAAGTTAAGCACTTTGGGATCATAACATTTTCCCTGCCACCCCATATATCGCAGGGCTTCATCTTTGTTCAGACTAGTAATTTCCAAGATATTCACCTTTCTGTATTATAAATCAGCATACATTTAACAGCTTTAAAATCTAAACTACAAATCATTGTTCACCAATTATTATATCACGTTTTTATGTATAATGCAAATATAATAAAAAGTCTGAAAGCGATACACTTTCAGACTTAATAATTTAATTATCGAAAAGCATTTTATCTGTCATAACGTCATGAGTATTATCAGAATACATTTTCATAAGTTTTTCAACAGTCATATTCTTTCGTTCTTCACCTTCAATAACCATCAAAACTTTTCCCTGACTCATAACCAAAGTCTTATTTCCGTATTCCAAAGCGTTTGATATGTTATGTGTAATCATTAAAGTGGTAATATTATCATTCTTTATGATTGTGTCAGTCAGCTTCATAACCTTGCCTGCTGTTTTAGGGTCCAGGGCTGCTGTATGCTCATCCAAAAGCAACAGCTTTGGGGTTACTATGGTTGCCATAAGCAAGGTAAGCGCCTGTCTTTGACCGCCTGAAAGCAAACCAACCGGAGTCTGCAGTCTGTCTTCAAGTCCCAAATCTAAATCTTTAAGTCTTTCCTTAAAAAGCTTAATATCTTTTCTGCATATTCCCGGAGTCAGCGAACGTCTTTTTCCCCTGCTGTATGCAAGACCAAGATTTTCTTCAATAGTCATATTTGGAGCTGTGCCTTTTAATGGGTCCTGAAAAAGCCTGCCGATATATTTAGCTCGCTTATGCTCTTTAAGCTTTGTTACGTTTTTGCCGTCAATGAAAATATTGCCTTCATCAATTTCATATGCACCGCTGACAGCATTTAAAAGAGTTGTCTTTCCTGCACCATTTGAACCAATTACTGTTACAAAGTCACCTTTTTTTAATTCCAGATTAATATGCTGCAAAGCTTTACGTTCATTAACCGTATTTGCATTAAATGTAATTGAAACATCTGATAGTTTAAGCATTTACAGCATCTCCCTTCTTTTTATTGAATACTTTTTTATAAAATTTAAGTGCATACTTTTTAATAACAGGGATTGAAATAGCAATAGCTACAATTATTGCTGAAAACAGCTTAGTATAATTACTGTTCATACCAAGATTCATAGCAAATGCAAGAATAAATCTATATGCTATTGCACCGAAAATTGATGCAAGTATTCCAAAGAAAATCGTATGCTTGCTAAAGAATATTTCACCTATGATTATTGAAGCCAGACCAACAACAAGCATACCAGTACCGCTGTTTGTGTCGCCTGCTGATGAATACTGTGCATAAACCGCACCGCTTAATGATACAAGTGCATTGGCAAGTGCAAGACCTACAATTTTCATTCTATCGGAATTTATAGATGAAGCTCTAACCATAAATTCATTATCACCGGTTGCTCGCAGCGACATACCTGCCTGTGTTTTTAAGAACAAATATAATAACACAGCTACTATGATTAATATAAATGCAGCCGTTATTAATTTATAATAATCTCCGAAAGTATCTTTAAATATTGTAAAAACAGTTTTTTTCCTGTATAGTGAGATATTCGGGCGTTCCATAATAATCAGATTTATGGAATAAAGTGCTGTCATAGTTATAATTCCTGCCAAAATAGGCTGAACCTTTAATTTTGTCATTAAAAATCCGGTTACACTTCCTGCAATAGCTCCTGATATAAATGAAAGAAAAATGCCCAAAACAGGATTTCCGTGAAACGCACACATTACCGATACCGCTACACCTAAGGTAAATGTGCCGTCAACAGACAAATCAGGAATATCCAAAATCCTGAAAGATATAAATATACCAAGCGCAAGAAAAGCAAAAACCAATCCTTTTTCAAAAGTGCCAAGTATTACACTTGAGGACAGATTTGTAATTACTATAACTACCAATAAAATAAGCAAAACTAATCTTGACACCAATGAAACAACAGAATTCTTATTAAGTTTCATAAGCACAATTCCTTTCTTATTACAATTAGAAAGAGCAAAGTGAAGAATACTTCACTTCACTCTCTATTATGATATCATTCAGATATTATTTTGATATAACTGTTTTCTCGTCATTAAGTATATCATCAGGAATTGTCATTCCAATAGCTTTTGCTGTTGTCTCATTAATATAAGTACTTAAATCAGTATCAAATACTTTTACAGGAATTTCTGATGCTTTTTTCTTTCCGCTGAGAATATCAGCAGCCATATTGGCTGTTTCAATACCAAGGTCATCATAGCTTATACCTACTGTACCGAGACCACCGTCACG
>JBJFBR010000195.1:0-1747 GCA_051888545.1 Oscillospiraceae bacterium | reverse complement strand
TTATCTTCTCCTGTATTATACAAAAATCCAAGCTTTTTGATGTCAGGTTTTACTTTAAGTGCAAACTCAAGAATTTTATCAATATTAAGCTTATCTGATGTACCTGTAATATTTGCCCCTGTATCATCCAATGATTTAACAATATTCGCACCAACAGGATCTGTTACTGCTGAAAATACTACAGGGATATCTTCGGAATACTCAGCTGCAAGCTGTGCACATGGAGTTGTTATTGCAATAATAATATCATCTTCATTAGCCTTGAACTGGTCAAGAATCTGCTGAACGGTTGTGGCTTCTCCGTTGGCTTGCTGAAGATCAATATCGCAATTTTTGCCATTTTCATATCCAAGCTCACCGAGACGTTCAACAATTTTATCTCTGATAATATTAAGAGATTCATGCTCCATAATCTGAACAACACCGATTTTATAGGTCTTATCATTTTTATCAGCATCGGAAGCTGAGTCTTTTTTTGCTCCGCATGATGCCAAAGCAGTAAGTGAAATCGCACCGGCACATAAACATGCCAAAATTTTCTTTAATTTCATAAAAATCACCTTTTCCAAATTATTTTGATACTATAATTAAATCACATTTTATCGCTCTTGTCAAGGAATAATATTAAATTTTAAAAAATAGCAATCATTTCAGACTAATCTTCCTTTGTTATTAACAGGGACGTTTTCTGATTCCGTATGAAATTGCCGTAGCTGCTACTGAAATGCTGCAAATACCAAGTCTCTGCTGTTTGATGATTTCTGCTTTTTCATAAGTGCGCCATATACGGAAATATAACATTGAGCGTGCTCACCCGAAACGGCGGACACGCTTATTTTATCCGCACATTCAATTCTTTCGGTCACCCCCGTTATGTCGGCGGCAAAGGTCATTAATCTTGCAGCCGCATTAGTTTCTATGCTTTCACTCGAAACCGCAATGCTTGCGCAGTTTGAAAAAAGGGATAATCCCAAAGCTTTCAGACGGTACAATTACTGTAAAGAGTAAGAGCAGAGAAGGTTCTGTATTCACAGTGACGCTGCCAACTTCGTTTCACAGGGAAGGAGATGCTAAAATATGAGTCAAGAAAAAGCAAATCCGTTTGTAGGATATGAGTATAAAACTATCGTAACAACTTCTGAAAAAGCATCATTATATTTGGATTGTTATGAAAACTTCGGATGGATTCCGGATACAACTGTGTCGTCGTCATACGGTTTCGGACAAACCGCACTTAAATTAAAACGGGATCGCAAAATAATCAACAAAATGGAGCTGACCCGTTTACAAAGAAATTTTGAAGCCTGTGTAAAAGAGATTGATGCTCTTGAACGAACAAAAACCACGATTCCGAGCATATGGGCGTTAGCGATAGGAATTATCGGCACGGCGTTTATGGCAGGCTCTGTTTTCGCAGTTACGCATCAACCTCCGATTGTCTGGCTATGCATACTGCTCGCAATCCCCGGTTTTATAGGATGGATATTACCATACTTCATATATAGGCATTTTCAGCAGATACAGGCAAATAAGGTACAATCTTTAATTGATGAGAAGTACGAAGAAATATATACACTCTGTGAAAAATGAAATGAAGAATAATTCTTATACCAAGGACGATACAGAATTGTTTGACGCATCAAGAGAAGAACACGCTGATGCACACAGTCAGGCAAAAATACTAACGGGTATTTCAGAAACACATCTGTTTTCGGATACCAAACAGACTTATTTCCCACTCGGAGAG
>JBJFBR010000194.1:8224-9347 GCA_051888545.1 Oscillospiraceae bacterium | reverse complement strand
TTTTTGCAGTTAAATGTTTTTTGGAAGATTTAATGAAAATTAATTTGAATAAAATAAGCTCAAATGGCAATAATACTCACAGTCAAGGTTATTGGCAAAATATTATTGGAAAGGACAAAAGTTATGAAAAAGATAATCGTTTGCGTTATGAGTGCACTTGCCTGTATGAGCATTTTCGCATCATGCGGCGGAAGGAATAAGGATAATAACAGTGTGGCAGATAAGACAGCTACCACAACTACTGTGACCACCACAGGAACTACTACTTCTTCAAAGGCAGAGTCCAGCAGTCATAATGAATCTTCCTCAATAAACGACAACAGCGATACTATTGCTGATGATGTCCGCAGAGGAGTAGATAAAGGTATTGATACTACCGAAAGTATTGTAAATGATATTTTGGGATAAACCTTTTTATAATGATCAACGGCATTTGCTCGTTGGTCATTATTTTTTATACTCTCTTATTACATTGCATATATGATCTATGTCTTCATCACTATGAGCAAAAGAAACAAACATAGCCTCAAACTGTGACGGCGCAGTGTAAATTCCGTTGTTAAGAAGATATCTGTAATAGTCGGCATACTTATTTGTGTCAGAAGTTCTGGCACTATCATAATCCGTTACCGGAGAGTCTGTAAAAAATGCGGTCAGGAGCGAGCCTTGCCTGTTCACATTAATTCCTGCATATTTCATTGCGGATTCAATTTCTGCTGATTTTTCTTCTAAAGCATCATATATCTGAGGATTGCTTTCAAGCTCCTGTATTGTGGCAATTCCTGCGGCGACTGCAACAGGATTTCCCGAAAGCGTTCCTGCCTGATAAACTGAACCCAGCGGTGCAACACATTCCATTATTTCACGTTTGCCGCCGTATACAGCCAAAGGCATTCCGCCTCCCACAATTTTTCCCAGAGTAGTCATATCGGGAGTAACTCCGTAAAGTCTCTGAGCACCGCCTATGCTCAGACGAAAACCGGTTATAACCTCATCAAATATCAGCAAAGCTCCGTATTTTTCCGTTATGTTACGCAAAAACTGCAAAAAGCCTTTCTTTGGCGGAACAACTCCCATATTTGCGGCACATGGTTCAACAATAACGCAGGCGATTTCATTGCCA
>JBJFBR010000194.1:0-8124 GCA_051888545.1 Oscillospiraceae bacterium | reverse complement strand
CCCCAGGAACATACAAAATCAATGAATTCATTGCCGTCTTCATCATAGATTTTGCTTCCCTGTGCATGGTCTATAAAAAGGGGAGTCATATTCACATTTTTGCAGGCTCTCACAGGACTGTTTACTCCTCCGGGCATAAATTTCTGAGCCTCAGCATAAAGAGCCTCTGATTTTTCTGTATTCATAAAGCGTTCCTTTCTAATCTTCCTCGTCAATCCATTTTGCCATATCAAGAGCATGGTAGGTTATTATTATATCTGCCCCTGCACGTTTTATGGCTGTCAGATTTTCTGTGACGATTCTCTTTTCGTCTATCCAGCCTTTTTCGGCAGCAGCTTTGACCATTGCATATTCACCGCTTACATTGTATGCAACCAGCGGCAAATCAAAACGCTGTGACGCTTCTTTAATAACATCAAGATAAGCAAGTGCAGGCTTTACCATAACCATATCAGCACCTTCTGCAATATCATCGGCAATTTCACGCAAAGCCTCTTTGCCGTTTGCATAGTCCATCTGATACGTCTTTCTGTCGCCGAACTGTGGTGTTGAATCGGCAGCGTCACGGAATGGCGAGTAATATGCTGAGGCAAATTTTGCACTGTAGGACATAATCGGAATGTCTGAAAATCCGTTTTCGTCAAGAGCCTTGCGTATAGCTTTAACTCTGCCGTCCATCATATCAGACGGCGCTATAATATCTGCACCTGCTTTGGCAAGAGATACTGACATTTTACCAAGCAGAGGCAAAGTTTCATCATTGAGTATTTTGTCACCGCATACGACTCCGCAGTGACCGTGGGAAGTATATTCACAAAGGCATACGTCAGCAATACAAAGCATTTTTGGATATTTTGATTTAATGTATCTTATCGCCTGCTGGGTCACTCCGTTGTCATCATAGGCTTGTGAGCCCAGAGGGTCTTTGTGTCTGGGTATACCAAAAATAAGCAGACCGGAGATTTTTGAATTGTCAATTTGCCGGAGAATCTCGTCAATACGGTCGATTGAATACTGATAAACTCCCGGCATTGAATCGACAGGTACTTTCAGGTTTTCTCCCTCTGCCACAAAAATCGGATAAATAAGATTTTCTTTTTCAATGTGCGTTTCTCTTACCAGCTTTCTCATTTCAGGACTTACTCTTAAACGTCTGAATCTGTTCATTTTATATGTTCCTTTCCCAAGATTTTTCTGTTATCAGATTTACCATTCCTTCAGCAGAGCATTCTTTCGGGGTGAAAAATTCCCGAGAAGTGTATTTTTTCAGACATTCAGCGGTTATTCCCCCAATGCAGACAATCTGAGTGTCAGGGGATATTTCAAAACCGTTTTCAAAAAAGGCTCTGACTCCCGATGAGCTTGCAAAAGTGATAAAATCTGTTGATATTTTTTTTTCATAACCCTTTTCTGTATAGTTCACGTCATAGGTTTTTATGTCATCGTATGATATGTTCCTGCTGTCAAGAATCCGGGTGAGTATTTCTGAACCTTTTTCAGCACGGAGTATCAAGGCTTTTTCATCCGGCTTGATTTTTTCTGCAAGGAGCTTTGCCAGACATTCGGAGGTGAATTCCTTAGGTATAATGTCGGCAAAAATCCCTTTGTTTTCCAGAGCTTTTGCTGTACCGCTGCCGATAACGGCAAATATGATTTCTGAAAGCCTGCGCAGGTCAATTTTCAGCTTTCTTAACCGTTCAAAGAAAATTTCTCCGCCGTTATTGCTTGTTAAAACAATGTAATTATAGCTTTCAATGTCTGCCAGAGCTTTGTCAAAGGCAGCGTTGTTCTCATAAGCATTGACCGTCAGAAATTCCAATGGAGTAACGTCAGCGCCAAGAGAATTCAGCTTTTCTGAAAGCTTCTGAGAGAGTGCTTTTGTACCTGTGACGGTTACCGAAATGCTGTCCAGAGGCTTTGATACGGTTGAGGAGAAATCAAAATCCGCCGTATCTCCTATGACGATAACAGCCGGTGAAACGATTCCGTTTTCTTTTGCCTTTTCAGATATGTTCTGCAAAGTGGATCTGACCGTTTTCTGTGATGATTGACCGCCGTTGCAAATAACAGCCGCAGGAGTCAGAGGAGATTTTCCGTACTCCATAAGCTTTTGTGCTATAAGTTCAAGCTTGCCCAGCCCCATGAGAAAAACAAGCGTGCCCTCCAGCTGTGCATATAAATTCATATTTTCAGGAAGAAAATCCTCCTTTGTGTGACCGGTTATGACGTGAAAGCTCCTGCTTGTTTTTCGGTGGGTAACGGGAATTCCCGCAAGCTCGGGAACAGCTATAGATGATGAAATTCCCGGAACAAGACAGTATGGAATTCCATGCTTTTTCAAAGCTGTGATTTCTTCTCCTCCACGTCCGAAAACAAAGGGATCGCCGCCTTTTAAACGGGTGACGTTTTTTCCCGCAAGAGCTTTTTTTACGAGTATATCACTGATTTCTTCCTGTTTAAAGCTGTGCTTTCCTGCGCGTTTTCCCACATTTATAAGCTCGGTATCCGACCTTGCATAATCAAGCAGACGCTTGTCAACAAGACTGTCATATACAATGCAGTCGCAGTTTTTTATATATTCCATTCCACGAAGGGTTATAAGGTCAAACTTTCCGCAGCCTGCTCCCACTAAATATACATTTCCTATGCTGTTCAAAGCTCAGAAGTCAACTCCTTTACAAGTTTAAATCTGTCTGAAATTTCACATTTTCCCTGCACAGATTTGCTGCCGTCAAGGGAAACTGTCAAACTTATTTCATCTCCGCAAATTTCCGAATATACTCCAAGAGGATCAGAGCAGTCGGAACCAAGAGCGTTTGATACGGCTCGTTCTGTTTCAAAGCATATAAAGGTGTCTTTGTGAGAAACAGCCTGTATGATTTCTGCCGCTTTGGAGTTTTTCACAGCCTCAATAGCTATAATTCCCTGGCAGGGTGCGGGGAGAAACCGGTCATAATCAAAGCTTGTGAAATTATAATCTGAACATTGGTTAAGTCCAAGACGCTCCAGACCTGCAGCAGCGAGGATTATGCCGTCATATTCACCGCATTTCAGTTTCTTCAGACGTGTGTCCACATTTCCACGGATTTCCTTGAATTCTGCATTGGGAAACAGCTTTTTAAAATTAACACGGCGTCTTAAACTGCCGGTGCCGATTATGGCTTTTCTCTTTTCAGAAAGCGGTTTGTCTGACGGTGTTACCAGCACATCACGATAGTTTCCACGCCTGAGAACTCCTGCAATTATAAGATCATCTGCAAGCTGAAAGGGCAGATCCTTTGCACTATGCACTGCTGCGTCAATTTTCCCCTGCTGCAAGGCTTTTTCAATTTCCAAAGAAAATGTGCCTTTTCCTCCAAAGGAAGATAATGGTCTGTTGAGAATCATATCTCCTTTGGTGGTTATTTCAACAATTTCAATTTCAATCTTCGGAAATTCTGTATGCAGAGTATCTGTGAACAGCTGCGTCTGAGCAAGAGCAAGCTTGCTTTTTCGTGTTCCTATTCTAATTTTCATCTTTGTCTTTCATATCCTCAATTATATTTTCTATATCTCTTTCGCTGTAATTTTTGCTTTCAAAAAGCAGAGTGTATATCTTTTCAAAGGTTTGCTTTCTTAATTGTTCCGAGCTGATTTTCTCCTTTATTTCATCACGGTATCTGCCCATAATTTCAACCTTTTGCGCAGAAGAAAAGTCAACTGTTTCAGCTATTTTTTCTTTGAGCTTTTTTGCATAAACGGGACTTTTTCCGGAGGTTGAAATTCCTATGGTTATATCATTTTTGGTAACCAGAGCAGGAAAAATAAAACTGCATTTCTCCTTGTCGTCAACAGTATTCACTAAAATGTTTTTCTCCCGGCAAAGCCTGAAAATATGCTGATTAAGCTTTGAGTTGTCTGTTGCGGTTACGGCAAAAAACATACCGTCAAGGTCGCTGTCACAAAATTCACGTTCATAAATTTTCAATCCGCTTATTGATTTTATTTCGCTGCATACAAAAGGTGCGACAACTGTTATATCAGCACCGAAAGGCAAAAGCCTCAGGATTTTCCGCAGTGCAACTTTTCCTCCGCCGATTACAATACATTTTTTACCCTTTATGTCCACAAAAAAAGGAAAGTATCCCATTCAAGCAGTCCTTTCTATAATGATTTCAGGCTTTCAAGCACTTTTGAAAAGCTGTGAAAATCCAGTTCTGATTTAAGCTTGTAAATAAGCTTCTGGTCAATTTTTGACGATGCCTTTTGAATATAAGGCATAAAATCATGAAAAGCCAGTTCTTTTTTCAGCTTGTCTGTTTCAGAATTTATAATATCCTTTGCGATTTCCACGCTGTCAAGACGCAAAGCATTGTTTTCCTTTGCAAGCTGTTCAAAATGGTCAATATCTATAAGTCTTACCTGTGAAAGCTGAGTAATATTTTTGTCAATATCGTGAGGCACAGCCATATCAATAAAAAGGCGGGGCTTTTGCGTTGACAAGCTGTTTTTCAGTTCTTTCAGCGTAACGGTATAATGTGGCCCTGAAGTGGCGCTGATTATACAGTCGGCATTGTTTATATTATTATACCGTTCCCTGTAATCTATAGTTTTTACACTTTCAGTAGCTGAAAATTTTAAAGGCGAATTGTGAGACCTTATGGTGGCTGTGACAGAAATGTTTTTGTGGCTTACAAGATTTTTCAGGATTATAGAACCAATGCTGCCTGTTGCACCAATGAGCAGTACTTTTACATGGCTGTCGAACTTCGCCGCTTCGTTGGCTGCAAGAGTAGCTGTTGAAACAGAACAGCTGGAAATTGAGGTATCGGTTTTTATTTTTTTTGCACAGGCAAATGCCCATTGGAAAATCACATTTATTTCATAGCCGACAGTACCGCAGTCTTTTGCAAAAAGATAAGCATTTTTTGTCTGCCCGAGTATTTCATCTTCCCCGATGACCATGGATTCTATTCCGCAGGCAACTCTGAACAGATGCAGAATTGCTTTGTCATTCTGATAACGGCGCAGATACGGACAAAGGTTTTCTTCCGAAAGACCGCTGTATAAGCAGAGAAGTCTTATGACTTTTTCTGCATTGCCGCAGAAATAAATTTCCGTTCTGTTGCAGGTGCAGAGGATAACGCTCTGCAAAACTCCATCTGATTTAAGCCGGCTTAGCAGTTCAGCTTGTATGTCCTTTGAAAAGCTCAGCTTTTCACGGATTTCATACGGTGTGTTTTTGTAGCTTATGCTGATACAAAACAATTATAATCACTCTTTCAAATTCTACTGAATTAATTATACCTTTGTTAAATATAAATGTCAATCGGATATCCATGATGTTAAAAATAAGTAATATAAAGAAATTTGCTTAAATCACTTGAAATGCGTAATAAAATGTTGTATAATAAAATTGTGTAAGATTGTATTTTTACATACAACAAAATAATTGAGAGGAGTTTTGTCAATAATGAATTATTCTCAGGAAGTTGAATCAATGTGCCCTATCGCTCAGGGCGTTGCTCATGGTGCTGCTCCGATTCCGGAAGAAGCTAAATGGGTAAAAGCTAAAGAAATAAAAGACATTTCAGGCTTTACACACGGTGTGGGCTGGTGTGCACCGCAGCAGGGTGCTTGTAAGCTTACCCTTAACGTTAAGGAAGGCGTAATTCAGGAATGTCTCGTTGAAACAATCGGTTGTTCAGGCATGACTCATTCAGCAGCTATGGCTTCTGAAATTCTGCCCGGCAGAACAATTCTTGAAGCTCTTAACACAGACTTGGTTTGTGACGCTATCAACACAGCTATGAGAGAGCTTTTCCTTCAGATCGTATACGGCCGTTCACAGAGTGCGTTCTCAGAGGACGGACTTGTAGTAGGCGCCGGTCTTGAAGACCTCGGTAAGGGACTTCGTTCACAGGTTGGTACAATGTATGGTACTCTTGCAAAGGGCCCACGTTACCTTGAAATGACAGACGGCTATGTAACAGGCGTTGCACTTAATGAAGACAATGAGATTATCGGCTATAAATTTGTAAACTTCGGAAAAATGATGGACTTTATCAAGGCTGGCGACGATGCAAATACAGCATTTGAAAAAGCTCAGGGTCAATACGGCAGAGTTGACGACGCTGTTAAGATTGTTGATCCAAGAAAAGAATAAGGAGGATTACGAACATGGCTTTATTTGAATCATATGAAAGAAGAGAAAAGCAGGTTCTTGCTGTTCTCAAAGAGTACGGTATTAATTCTATTGAAGAATGTGCTGATATTTGTAAAGAAAAAGGTTTCGATCCTTATAAAATCGTTGAAGGCATTCAGCCAATCTGCTTTGAAAATGCAAAGTGGGCTTATACAGTAGGCTGTGCTATTGCAATCAAGAAAGGCTGCACAAGAGCTGCTGACGCTGCTGCAGCTATCGGTGAAGGACTTCAGGCATTCTGCATTCCGGGTTCTGTAGCTGACCACAGAAAGGTTGGTCTCGGTCACGGTAACCTCGGCAAAATGCTCCTCGAAGAAGATACAGAATGTTTCGCATTCCTCGCCGGACACGAATCATTTGCTGCTGCTGAAGGTGCTATCGGTATTGCTGAAAAAGCTAACAAGGTTCGTAAGAAACCTCTCAGAGTTATTCTTAACGGTCTTGGAAAAGACGCAGCTCAGATTATTGCAAGAATCAACGGATTTACTTACATTGAAACTGAAATGGATTATCATACAGGCGAAGTTAAGGAAGTATTCCGCAAGGCTTATTCTGACGGACTTCGTTCAAAAGTTAACTGCTATGGTGCTAACGACGTAACAGAAGGCGTTGCAATCATGTGGAAAGAAAATGTTGATGTATCTATCACAGGTAACTCAACTAACCCAACAAGATTCCAGCATCCTGTTGCAGGCACATACAAGAAAGAACGTCTTGCTGCAGGCAAGAACTATTTCTCTGTTGCATCAGGCGGTGGTACAGGACGTACACTTCATCCTGATAATATGGCTGCAGGCCCTGCTTCATACGGTATGACAGATACTATGGGAAGAATGCATTCTGACGCTCAGTTTGCCGGTTCTTCATCAGTTCCTGCTCACGTTGAAATGATGGGACTTATCGGTATGGGAAATAACCCAATGGTCGGAGCAACTGTTGCCTGTGCCGTTGCCGTTGAAGAAGCTATGAAATAAGATTAATTAAGCAATTCAGGGACTCCCGAAATTCTGGGAGTCCTTTTTTGATATTTTGCTTGTAAAGGAGAACGCTATGGAGAAAAAAGCTGTGCCGTCATTTTTGAAAGATATGCTTACCAATCAGTATAACAGCGACAGCTGTGATAAAATCCTTCAGGGCTATACGGCGGAAAGATTTACAACCCTGCGTGTGAATACCATAAAATCCAACGCTCATGAGGTGAAAAAATATCTGGAAAGCAACGGCATAATTTTCAGGGAAGTCCCGTGGTATGAAAATGCTTTGATTATTGAGAATTCCCGTGAAAATACTGTAAGGGAACTGGAAATTTATAATCAGGGTAAAATATATCTTCAAAGTCTTTCGTCTATGATTCCACCGCTGGTGCTTGAACCAAAGGCGGGGGAGTGTATTCTGGATATGGCAGCAGCACCCGGCGGAAAAACTACTGAAATTGCGGCACTATCAGATAACAAGGCTCAGATTACCGCCTGTGAAAAGAATAAAATCAGAGCTGAACGGCTTAAATATAACATTGAAAAGCAGGGTGCTCATGCTTTTGTTATGGTTAGTGACGCAAGAAAGCTGGATGATTTTTTCTCCTTTGATAAAATTCTGCTTGACGCTCCTTGCAGCGGAAGCGGAACGATTTGTCTTTTTGATGAAAAGCTTGATAAAAGGATTTCTGCCGAATTGGTGGAAAGGTCAGCAAAAACTCAGCAGGCAATGCTTAATAAGGCGGTAAAACTGCTCAAACCCGGTCATGAACTTGTTTATTCCACCTGCTCAGTGCTTGAACAGGAAAATGAAAATATAATAAGAAATGCTTTGTCAAAGGGCAATGTGGAGCTTGTGCCTGTTGAGCGGAATTTCGAGGGTATCCCATTGCTGCCGACAAAGCTGGAAGGTACGCTTTGCGTCTGCCCCAATGAACTTTACGAGGGCTTTTTTATTGCAAAGCT
>JBJFBR010000193.1:0-1704 GCA_051888545.1 Oscillospiraceae bacterium | reverse complement strand
ATACTGATGATGTTATTTATGAAGATGGCAAGATCTTAGCTCAGAAGGTTAAAGGTAAACCAAGCTATCGTTCATTTATTGTAGTTAAAACTTCAGATCTTAACAATTTGGTTGATTCTGTAATTTGTGAAAGATATGTAAATGGTAAACTTGTAAATACTGATGTTATTAATGATGCTTATAAGTATTATGTTGTAGGTTCTACTAAGAGATCAGCTCCTAGCGGTTCTTACTATATGTTCTCATCTAACACTACAATTAATGATGGAGACAGACTGGAAGATATCTATACATTCAAGTTTGCAGACAAAACTGTAAAATACGGCAGAGTAATTCTTGAAGGCACAGTTGAAAGCTCTTCAACAGTTGAATCAAGCTCATCTAAGGTAGAATCTTCTTCAGTAGCAGATTCATCTTCAAAAGCTGACAGCTCTTCAAAGGCTGATAGTTCATCAACAGCAGATAGTTCATCTACAGCTGCTACAAAAATTACTGTTGTATCTGAATCAAGCCCAGTAGAATTCTATGATTCATCATGGGGCTCTAAGGAAATATCTTTTGATGTTCCTGAAACTGGTGATTATACCTTGACTACTGTAATACAAGGTAATTCTGATGGATATTTCAAATTAGTAGTTGATTATCAGATTACTCCTTGGGCTGAAGGCACAGATTGGATTGGTTCAACAAACAACTGGGGTGATGGTATTACAAAGACAGCTACCATTACACTTTCAGCTGGTACTCATACATTGTATCTTGGCGGACAAGATTACGCTAAATTTGCATCAGTAGTACTAACTAAGAAGTAATTCTATTAAAATTTTGAGCGACAGTATTTTACTGTCGCTCTTTTTTATTGACATTTTTCATGTAAGAGGTTATAATATAAACAGAATATAAATTTTGTTTTGGGGGATTAAATTGAAAAGAATAATATCAGCGTCTTTCTTAGCGTGTGATTTTTCTGATTTAACAATAGAAATTGATAAAGCTGAAAAATCAGGTGTTGATTGGATACATTACGACGTAATGGATGGACTTTTTGTACGAAATATAAGCTTTGGTGAACCTGTGTTGAAAAGCATTTCGCCTATTATTCATTTGCCTATTGATGCTCATTTAATGATTACCGATCCGATTCGGTATATAGATAACTATGCAGATCTGGGCGTTACAGGAATTACTTTCCATTATGAGGCTGCGAATGATGTTCAGGCTGTTATTGATAAAATCAGATCAAGAGGTAAAAAAGTTGGGCTTGCCATTAAACCTGATACTGAAGTAAAACGTGTTTTGCCATACTTGCATGAAATAGATATGCTTTTGGTTATGACTGTTGAACCGGGATTTGGCGGTCAGGTGTTTTTATCTGAAACTTTGGATAAAGTTGCTGAGGCTCGGCAATATATAGATAAGCGTGGACTTAATGTGCGATTGCAGGTAGACGGCGGCATAAATGCTGAAACCTCAAAGTTGGTAAAAGAAGCCGGTGCAGATGTTTTGGTTTCCGGTTCTTATCTTTTTGGCTCTGACGATATGCCAAAAACTGTTGAAATGTTAAGAGATTAATTTCCCGGGAAATATATATTATTAAACCCCGAAGAGTTGATTATTACGCTCTTTGGGGTTTGTTTGATAATTATTGGTCAAGTTCAGCCCATTCATCCATTTTTTCATCCAATGCTGTACGCATATCTTCCA
>JBJFBR010000192.1:1761-9440 GCA_051888545.1 Oscillospiraceae bacterium | reverse complement strand
AGACAACCCCGTATTGCGCCGTCCGTGCCGGGACTATACGCTTACGGCATTTTTGAATTTTTGTGAGATCTGTTCCATAAATCTCATGGCATTGTCGCTGATTGGATAGTTTGTGCATGCCATTACACAAATGTGTCTTGGAGGAATCGGCTCTTTTACATTGATTTTGAATATCCTGCCTTGCTCAATAGCCTCTTTGGCAATGCTTTCCTGAGAAAAGCCAATGCCGAAGTTGTTTTCTACCAAAGGTATGATTTGATTGACCGTTGCAAGCTCTATGCCGGGATTTATAGTTAGGTCATATGTCCTGAAAATCTGGTCAATGTAGCTTCGTGTGGTGGTGCCTTCCTGTAAAAGAATAAGCGGATAATCCGAAATCTCGTTGAGTGAAAGAGTCTTGTCTTTCAGGTCAGAATACCTTGAACCTGCAATGACTATGTCCTGTAAATCATCTATGATTGTTATGGATAGATCCTTTTTGTTGAGAATGGGGGAAGATGATATGGCAAGATCAATGAAGTTTGCGCGCAGAGCGTCAGCAGCCTGAGGAGTGGACATATTGTAGATTTTCAGCTTGGTGTAGGAAAAATAATCGTGACATTCACTCATAAAGCGGAGAATTTTCGGCTGAAGTGCTACGTCGCTTATGCCGATTCGGAGCATTTCATAATTGTTGTTCTGATAAAGCTTAAGCTCCTCTTCTGCAGAAAAAAGATGTTTGCAGGCAATGTTTACATGCTTGAAAAGTATTGAGCCTTCCGCTGTGAGGGATACTCCGTGCTTGCTGCGGCTGAAAAGTCTGCATCCCAGCTCATCCTCAAGATTTGAAATACATCTGCTTACTGAAGGCTGTGAAAGATAAAGTGCCTTTGCCGCAGCAGTAATGTTTTTGAACTTGGCAACATAATAAAATACCTTGTAATATTCAAAATTAACTGTCTTCATATTGGCTCCTTGTGTCGAAATATACGTTTTTGATATATCAAATATAAAAAATATGCATTTTACAAATGGGTTTAAGAGTATTATAATATATTTGTTAAAATAAATCAAGGTTAAATGAAGTTGTCAATGGCGATGCTTAAATATGTGGTCGTTATTGGCTTTCTTTTTTAGATGCCTGAAAGGAAGTGATTTATTTGGGAGAATTATCAAAGGAACTTGCGAAGTCGCTGGAGAATACAATAGCTTTTAAAATACCGATTTTCGGCGGAATACCTGTTCCTACATCTTGTGTTGTAACCTGGATAGTTATGGCGATTCTCATCGGGCTGGCTTTGATTTTTACCCACAATATGAAAATTATTCCCGGCAAAAGACAGGCACTCGTTGAAAGCTTTGTAATGTTTCTGCGCAACTTCATAAAAGGCTGTCTTGGTGAATCGGGAATGCGGTATTTCCCATGGCTTGCAACGGTACTGTTGTATATAGGTCTTTCCAATATTATAGGTATGCTTGGATTTGTACCGCCTACAAAGGATCTGAATGTAACGGCAGGTCTGGCAATCACCAGCATATTTATGATTGAAAAGTCAGGAATACAGGCAAGAGGTACAAAAGGCTGGCTGAAAAGTTTCGCAGAGCCGATGCCTATTATGCTGCCGATTAATATAATGGAAATTGTAATAAAGCCGCTTTCACTTTGTATGCGACTTTTCGGAAATGTACTGGGCTCATTTATTATAATGAAGATGCTTGAATCTCTTTGTCCGGTATTTGTTCCGGTTTTAGGCTCGGCTTATTTTGATATATTTGATGGATTTATCCAGGCATATATATTCGTTTTCCTTACCGGATTGTTTATGAAGGAATCAATGGGAGCGGAAGATTAGTAGAAAAACAATGTTAACCACTGCTTTATGCAGTTAATTTTAGGAGGTAATTATTATGTTATTAGCAATCGGAGCAGCTGTCGCAGTTTTAACAGGTATTGGTGCAGGTCTTGGAATCGGTATTGCAACATCACACGCAACAGAGGCTATTGCAAGACAGCCTGAGGCAAAGGGTGCGATCAATACAGCATTGCTTTTAGGATGTGCATTGGCAGAAGCTACTGCTATTTATGGTTTCGTAATTGCACTTTTGATAGTAATGAAGATATAATCCGGCAGAAGAAAAATGAAGCACAATATTATTGACAGGAAAGAATGGTGATTTTATGATTAAGCTGGATTGGAATATCCTTTGGACAATAATAAATCTGCTCATTCTTTTTGTAGTATTGAAAAAGGTGCTTTTCAATAGAGTAATGGGAATTATCGAAAAGCGTACTCAGATGGTTCAGAACGACCTTGATTCTGCGGCTGCCGCAAAGTCAGATGCCGAACAGATGAAAAAGGATTATGAGGAGCAGCTTAAAACAGCTCATGACCAGGCTTTGGATATTACCAATACCGCAAAGCTGAAGGCTCAGAAGGAATGCGACCTTATGATTGAAAATGCAAGAGAAGAATCTGCAAAGATAATCAAGGATGCGCAGAAAACTGCTGTTACTGAAAAGTCAAAAGCTCTCGATGACGCAAAGGTTGAAATTGCCGACCTGGCACTTTTTGCTGCTGCAAAGGTTATAAACAAAAAGGTAGACAGCGATTCTGACAAACAGATGGCAGAGGACTTTATTTCGGAGGTAGGTGAGTCCAAATGATTTTCAAGGACGCCGAAAACTGCGGAAAAATTCTTGCGTCGCTGAATATTCCAAAGGAAGATATTGAGAATACAAAAGAAATCTGGAATGACAGCGAACAGTTGAGAGAGGCTCTGACTAATCCTGTGGTCAAGCTTGAGGAAAAGTATAATGTTATAGACAAGGTGTTCCCGAAAAGCATTTGCACATTTTTAAAAGTAATGTGCGAGTTCGGACATTTAGATATCTTGCCTCAGATTTTTGAAGCCTATGACCGGACTTTGCTGGCAGAAAAAAATATTCTGTATGCGGAGCTTTATTATGTGAATAAGCCTGATGACGCTGTGATACACAGCTTTAAGGCTATGCTTTGCAAAAAATACAGCTGCGGAGATGTTTACATAAAGCTTATCGAGGATAAAGAGCTTATCGGAGGATATAAGCTGAAAATTGGAGATATTGAGTATGACAAGACTGTGCTTGGAACGGTGAACGCTTTGAAGAAAAAGCTTTTGGCAGTTTAAACACAGCAAAGATAATGGAACATTTCTTTTTAGGAGGCGGAAAACTTGAGCGGAAAGAATTCAAGCGATATTATTTCAGTGCTAAAAAGTGAAATTTCCGATTTTGATGCGAAAATGCAGGTTTCCGAAACGGGAACTGTTATTACCATAAATGACGGAATTGTAAATATATATGGGCTTAACCACGTTATGTACGGCGAATTGGTTGAGTTTGAAACAGGAGTAAAGGGTATTGTTCAGAATGTTGAGGCAAAAACCGTAGGCGTTGTTCTTTTAGGCGATGATTACGGTATTTCAGAAGGCTCGAAGGTTGTAAGAACAGGCAAAAAGGCAGGCGTACCTGTTGGAGAAAACTTTATAGGACGTGTTGTAAATGCAATCGGTGAACCTATTGACGGTCTGGGTGCGATCAAAGAGGATGATTTTTATCCTATTGAACGTGAAGCACCTGGAGTTATAAACAGAAAGCCTGTAACAGTACCTTTGCAGACGGGAATTATGGCTATAGACTCTATGTTCCCTATCGGAAGAGGTCAGCGTGAGCTTATCATCGGCGACAGACAGACAGGTAAGACAACTATTGCAACAGATACTATCATCAACCAAAAGGGACAGGAAGTTATTTGTGTTTACGTTGCAATCGGTCAGAAAGCGTCAACTGTAGCAAAGCTTGTGGACCAGCTTAAACAGCATGGTGCAATGGATTATACCATTGTTGTTTCTGCAATGGCATCAGACCTGGCACCTGTTCAGTACATAGCTCCATATGCTGGCACAGCTATGGCAGAATATTTTATGGATAAGGGCAAGGACGTTCTTATTGTATATGATGATTTGTCAAAGCACGCTGTTGCATACCGTGCAATGTCACTGCTTTTGCAGCGTTCACCGGGACGTGAGGCATATCCCGGCGACGTATTCTATCTTCATTCAAGACTTCTTGAGCGTTCATCACGTCTTGATGATGAACACGGCGGCGGTTCAATTACTGCTTTGCCGATTATTGAGACTCTTGCCGGAGATTTGTCGGCATACATACCTACAAACGTAATTTCTATCACAGACGGACAGATATTCCTTGAATCACAGCTGTTCTTCTCTGGAATGAGACCGGCTGTAAATATCGGTCTTTCGGTATCCCGTGTAGGCGGTGCCGCACAGACCAAGGCTATGAAAAAGGTCGCAGGCTCACTGCGTATTGATCTGGCACAGTACCGTGAAATGGAAGTGTTCACACAGTTCAGCTCAGAGCTTGACAAGGCAACAAAGGAACTGCTTGACTACGGCGACAGAATCATGGAGCTGTTGAAACAGCCTGTAAGTCATCCTCTGCCAATGCACGATCAGGTTATTTTGCTTTGTGTTGCAACTCACAAGCTTATGCTTGACGTGCCTATTAAGGAAATCAAAAAATTCAAAGCTGATATTATCAGTTATTTCAATGCAAATCACAAGGATATCATAGACGAAATAGATGAAAAGAAAGTGCTTTCAGACGAGCTTGAGGAAAGAATTTTAGCTGCTGCTAAGGAATTTAAAGAAAGCAGGTAAGGCTTTATGGGTAGTATGAAAGAAATCAGAGACAGGATATCGAGCATTAAGGATATCAGAAAAATCACCAATGCTATGTATCTTATCTCCTCCTCAAAGCTGAAAAAAGCCCAGAAGCGACTGGAGCAGACTGTTCCGTATTTTGTACATTTGCAGTCCACAATCCATGATATTTTAAGACGTACCCCTGATATAAATCACCTGTATTTTGACAAGCGTGAGGAAAAGTCCGAGGACGAGCGTATCGTGGGATATATTGTTGTTACAGCGGACAAAGGACTTGCAGGCTCCTACAACCACAATGTTTTAAAGCTGGCAGACAGGGAGCTGGAAAAGCACAAAAATACTTGTCTGTTTGTTGCAGGGCAGGTGGGCAGGCAGTATTTTAAAAACCGGAATATCACAATAGACGGCGAATTTTTGTACACCGCTCAGAATCCTACTTTAGCCAGGGCAAGATCTATTGGGGGAACTGTTCTGGATATGTTCCGGAAAGGTTATCTTGATGAGGTAAATATTATTTATACAAGAATGGAAAATTCGGTAAAGCTTGTACCTGAGGTCATAAAAGTGCTGCCTTTGGAACATGATGATTTTTCGTCAAGGGTAAAAACGAATATAACAGATGAGGCGGAATTTTCCCCTTCACCTGAAAAGGTATTGAATCATCTGGTTCCGAACTATGTCATAGGTTTGATTTACGGTGTGCTTACCGAGGCTTTTTCAAGCGAGCAAAGTGCAAGAATGATGGCTATGGACTCGGCAACACAAAGTGCCGATGATATGCTAAAGGATTTGTCACTTCTTTATAACAGAGCAAGACAGGCGGCAATTACTCAGGAAATTACAGAGGTTGCAGCAGGTGCAAAGGCTCAGAAAAAGAAAAAATAATAAATTTTCACCCTGAAAGGTTTGGTGAATTAAAGCAATGGAAAAAGGAAAAATCGTGCAGATACTTGGTCCTGTAGTTGACGTTGAATTTGACGGAAAACTGCCTATGATCAAGGACGCACTTACTGTTGAGGTAGACGGCAAAAAGCGTGTTATGGAGGTTTCACAGCATATTGGAAACAACACGGTACGCTGCATTATGCTTGCTTCCAGTGACGGACTTTACAAAGATATGGAGGTCACAGCCACAGGTTCATGTATTCAGGTGCCTGTAGGAAAGGGTACTCTTGGAAGAATGTTCAATGTTCTGGGTGAAGCCATTGATAACGGCGGAGACGTTGAATGCGATGAAAAATGGGGAATTCACAGAAAGCCTCCTAAATTCCAGGATCAGAAACCTGTAGTTGAAATTCTTGAAACGGGAATAAAGGTAATCGACCTTCTTGCACCATATGCAAAGGGCGGTAAAATCGGTTTGTTCGGCGGTGCCGGCGTTGGTAAAACTGTACTTATTCAGGAGCTTATCAGCAACGTAGCCACAGAGCACGGCGGATATTCTATATTCACAGGTGTTGGTGAGCGTTCAAGAGAAGGCAACGACCTCTGGGGTGAAATGAAAGAATCGGGAGTTCTGGAGAAAACTGCCTTGGTTTTCGGACAGATGAACGAACCGCCAGGATCAAGAATGAGAGTTGCACAGACAGGTCTTACAATGGCGGAATATTTCAGAGACAAAGAGCATCAGAACGTACTTTTATTTATAGACAACATATTCAGATATGTACAGGCAGGTTCTGAGGTTTCTGCCCTTCTGGGAAGAATGCCTTCAGCAGTAGGCTATCAGCCGACTCTTGCCAACGAGGTCGGTGCATTGCAGGAAAGAATCACTTCTACAAAGGATGGTTCAATCACATCGGTTCAGGCTGTATACGTACCTGCCGATGACCTTACTGACCCTGCTCCGGCTACAACATTTGCACATCTTGACGCAACAACGGTACTTTCAAGAAAAATCGTTGACCAGGGTATTTATCCTGCTGTTGACCCGCTGGAGTCATCTTCAAGAATCCTGGAGCCTGACATTGTTGGCGAAGAGCATTATGAAATTGCAAGAAGAACCCAGGAATGCTTACAGAAATACAAGGAGCTGCAGGATATTATTTCTATTCTCGGTATGGAAGAGCTTGACCAGAACGACAAGATAACGGTTATGAGAGCAAGAAAAATTCAGAAATTCCTTTCACAGCCGTTCCATGTAGCAGAAAACTTCACAGGAATAAAAGGAAAATATGTACCGTTAAAGGAAACTCTGAGAGGTTTCAAGGCTATTATTGACGGTGAAATGGACGAATACCCTGAAGAAGCATTTCTTATGGTGGGCACCATTGACGAAGTCAAAGAAAAGGCAAAGGCTCTTGAAAAGTAATTTAGAAAGGAAAGCTGCTCAATGGCTAAGACATTTCATCTTGACATAATTGCCAGCGACAAATATTTTTACAATGGTGATTGTGAACATGTAATTTTTCCGGGACTTGACGGTTTTTACGGAATTCTGCCCGGACATCAGCCAATGGTTTCCTGTCTTGTAGAAGGCGAACTGAAATATCAGGTTGACGGCGAGTGGCACACAGTAATTGTATCACAGGGGTTCTTGGAAATCACTGCCGACCAGGTTACAATTCTTTCGGAAACTGTAGAAAAGCCTGAGGACATCGACCGCAAGCGTGCTGAGCAGGCAAAAGACCGTGCAGAGGAAAAGCTCCGCCAGAAGCAGAGCATCGTGGAATATTACAAGAACCAGGCTGCTCTTAACAGAGCATTGGCAAGACTTAAAGCCACCGCTCCAAAGCACAATATTTAGCCTTAGCATTATTTTTATGCCAACGGCACAGATGTAAATATTGTGATATAAAACCAGCTATAACACTTGACTTCTTTGGCAGATGTGGTATAATATAAATAGAAAGGGTACTGTATAATGCCATATGGCTTAGCGGTTTCCCCCAATTATTAGTGCTTAAGAAACACCGACTATTGGAAGTGGGCGGTGTTTCTTATTTTTATGTAAGAAACTCTATTTATTCTTACGA
>JBJFBR010000192.1:0-1661 GCA_051888545.1 Oscillospiraceae bacterium | reverse complement strand
GTTATCACCTCCCTGGTTATGGGGAGAGACCGCCTACCGTTTTGTATATACAGTACCCACTAAATTATAACACCGGTTTAATATCTTGTCAATTTATAAAACAACGGCACTAACAATCCTTAATGGATTGCGAATGCCGTTATTGTTATTTTATAGGGTTTTGCGAAGGATAAATTGTGTGGAGCGTATTTGCTATGACTTGGGAGTGCTTTTGGAAAAGCATGCTGCAATAAATGCGAATACCAATGCTGAGGATATACCTGCGGCACAGGCTGTAAACCCTCCTGTGAAAATGCCGATAAAACCGTTTTTCTGAACGGCTGTTTTAACTCCGTCAGCAAGCAGATATCCGAAACCGGTGAGCGGTACAGTTGCACCTGCTCCTGCAAAGTCAACCAATGGCTTATAAACTCCCAGCGCTCCCAGAATTACTCCTGCCACAACATAAGAAACCAGAATTCGTGCGGGGGTAAGTTTTGTAAAATCAATCAGCACCTGACCTATAGCACAGAAAAGTCCGCCGATTAAAAATGCCCATAAATATTCCATATTTCAAATCCTCTCTGTAATACTATTTTTCATAGGATATCCAGATTGCATGGGATATTCCCGGAATTGATTCGCCCTGCTGATTTGCAGTCGGGGACATAAGTGCGCCTGTGGCGGCAAAGAGAATATTCTTCAGTTTTCCTCTTTGGATTTTGGGAAGGAAATATCCGCAGAGCACACTTCCTGCACAGCCGCAGCCGCTGCCTCCTGCGTGGATATCCTGTGTTTTGAAATCATAGAGCATTTTTCCGCAGTCCATATGATTATTCCGGATATTGATATGGTCACGCTCAAAAAGCTCGCACAGAAGGCGGCTGCCTACTTTACCCAGATCTCCTGTTACAATGGCATCAAAGTCGGAAGGCTGCATCTGGGTGTCACTGAAAAACCGACTGAGAGTATCGTATGCCGCCGGTGCCATTGCAGCGCCCATATTATTTGCATCTGTTACTCCCAGATCTACCATTCTGCCAACGGTGACAGCTCTTACATATGGGGGCTTGTCCTTATGAGAGACAATAAGCGAGCCTGCAGCTGTGGCTGTCCACTGAGCCGTTGAGGAACGCTGACCGCCGTAATTCAGCGGAAAACGATACTGTCGTTCAGCGGTGCAGAAATGTGATGAGGTGACTGCCAAGGCTTTTTCGCAATATCCGCCGTCTACGAAAATAGAGGAAAACAGCAGTCCCTCAGCAATAGTTGAGCAGGCACCGTAAATGCCAAGAAAGGGTATGCCGAAATCCCGTATGCCATAGATAGTGGCAACACATTGATTTAAAAGGTCGCCGCCGAACATAATATCAATATCTCGTTCTTTTAAACCGGCTTTTTCAATAGCTTTGAGAACTGCCTGCTTTTGCAGCTGATTTTCACCCTTTTCAAAGGTGTCTGTAGAAAAATAGGGATCATCATTTATTTTATCAAAGCAATCTCCCAAAGGACCTTCATTTTCTTTTTTGCCGCCTATAGCAGAAAATGAAATTATACTTGGAGAATTTTTCAATATCTTTGTAGCTTTTTTCAATATTCTGCCTCCTTTACGTTTTGAAAATATTTTACGCAAAAGAGAAATTTTTATGCGTGATAATTGCTTAAATTTCAAAAAAGTGATA
>JBJFBR010000191.1:0-1713 GCA_051888545.1 Oscillospiraceae bacterium | reverse complement strand
GGGGATGCAGACATTTTTCCGTACCAAGAAAGGAAGACGGAGTGAAATAAATGTATACATACGAACAGCGAATGAAAGCAGTACAGCTGTATATTAAATCAGATAAAGATTTTAATTCAGTTTACAATGAGTTAGGATATCCTTCTCCGAATTCATTACTTAAATGGTACAAGGAATTTATCTCAACAGGTGATTTAAAAGTTTCTGCAGCTTTAAAGCCAAGGTTCACCAGGGAACAAATTGAGTACGCTCTTAAATACTATTACGAACACGGTCAGAAAATTGTTGCAACTATCCGTGCAATAGGATATCCAAGCCGTGTAACCTTAAGTACATGGATTGCTGAAAATCCTGAATTTGAAAAATATGCTCCTGATACTTGCAATGACACAAAAGATTTGATAAAATATTCTACGGAGCAAAAGAAAGAAATAGTCATTGAGTGGCTGGAAAGTGGTGAACCAGCTTATAAAATTGCAGCAAAATATTCTGTAAGCAAATCAGTTATTTCACAGTGGAAAAAAGACTTGCTCGGAAAGAAGAGTCAGGAAAAAATGAAAGCGAATAAAATACAAAGCAACACAAATAATTCAAAAATAAAAGATGCTGAAAAAAAGGTTGATTCCTGCATTCAGCAGGCTAATGAATATATTGACGATCTTGAAGAATGTCAGAAGAAAATAGAAGAATTGAATGCTCAGATAAAAGCTAAAAACAGACAGATTTATGAACTTAATATGGAAGTTGATGCACTTAAAGTTGCTGGTGAAATACTAAAAAAAGGGGAAGGCATTAATCTTGCAGAAATGAATAATTCTGAAAAGACCGATGTGATTAATGCCTTGAAAAGCAAATATCGGTTAACGGAACTTCTGAAGCTTTTTCATATGAAAAAGAGCAGCTTTTATTATCAGAAATATGTCAAAGAAAAACCCGAAAAATATGCTGATTTACGAAAAAAGATTGCAGAAATTTTTGAAAATAACAATAAAGTTTATGGCTACAGAAGAATAAATTCAGAGTTGAAAAAAGATAAGAAAATTGTTTCTGATAAAGTAGTTTTAAGAATTATGCACGAAGAAGATCTGGATGTTTATTTACCAAAGAAGAAAAAATACAGTTCTTATATTGGTGAAATAAGTGAATCGGTTCCTAACATTGTTAACCGCAATTTCCACTCTGATAATACTGATGAAATATGGCTTACAGATATTACGGAATTTGCAATTCCAGCAGGAAAAATTTATTTATCTGCTGTAATAGACTGCTATGATGGAATGGTGGTAAGCTGGTCAATAGGCACAAGTCCTAATGCAGAACTTGCGAATTCAATGTTGCTTAAAGCTGTAAAAAAACTTAAACCTGGGGAACATCCGGTTATTCATTCAGACAGAGGGTGCCACTACAGATGGCCTGAATGGATAAGAATTACGGAAGAATACGGCCTTACTCGTTCTATGTCAATGAAAGGTTGTTCGCCTGATAATTCTGCCTGTGAAGGTTTTTTCGGAAGGCTTAAGAATGAGATGTTCTATAACCGTTCCTGGTCAGGAGTTTCAATAGAAGAGTTTGAAAATGAACTTGACAATTACATACATTGGTACAATGAAGTAAGAGTTAAACAGTCATTGGGCTATTTAAGCCCTGTGCAATACAGACAGAAAATGGGCGTTGATTACTAATTGAAAGGTACGGAAAAACGTCCGCATGCCC
>JBJFBR010000190.1:0-9543 GCA_051888545.1 Oscillospiraceae bacterium | reverse complement strand
GACTTAAAGTCCTTCATAAGAATATCTTTAAGTGATTTTGAGAAGAACTTTCCCATACCTTCATAAAGCTTGAGCAAAAGATTTCCGCTGAATCCATCTGTAACAACAACATCACAGTCACCCAGAGGTATTTGTCTTGCCTCAATATTTCCTGTGAAATTAAGCGGAGAATTTTCCAGCTGTTTATATGTTTCCAGCTCGAGATTTCTGCCCTTTGAAGGTTCTGCACCAATATTTGCAAGAGCTACCTTAGGACTTTCAACATTCATTATTTTATTCATATAAATTGAGCCCATAACTCCGAACTGAACCAACATTTCAGGACGGCAGTCTGCATTGGCACCGCTGTCCAGAAGCATAACCGGTGATTCAGCAGTAGGGAGAATTGTAGCTAATGCAGGTCTTTTTATACCTTTTATTCTCTTGACAATGAATGTTGCACCCACAACCAATGCTCCTGTTGAACCGGCGGATACAAAAGCGTCACCTTCACCGTCAGCAAGCATCTGCATTCCCACAGCCATTGAGCAATCCTTTTTACTCTTGATAACGGATGTAGGTTCTTCGCATATTTCAATCACCGTATCAGCATGCTTGATATGCAGCGGTGAAATATCTATATTATTTTCCTTCGCACACTTTGTAATTTTTTCGGAGTCGCCTACCAGGGTTATATCAACTCCAAAATCCTTTTGTGCCATAACTGCACCCTTTAAAACTTCCAAAGGTGCATTATCTCCTCCGAATGCATCCATTACTATATTCATATTTAAACTCCATTCTCTTTTAAACAAATATCCAGATCATTCAAGCCTCTGTCAGCTATAACCTGATATTTCTGCTGTTTATCTCTTATTCTTTCAGGCAATTCAGGCAAAATGCCCATATTGCATCCCATTGGCTGAAATTTCTCAACCCCGGGATCACTTATATACTTTGACAAAGCTCCCAGCATTGTTGTTTCAGGCAAGGTCAGAGGTTCAAGACCATTCAAAGCTCTTGCCATATTGATTCCTGCAAGAATTCCGCTTGCCGCAGATTCAATATATCCCTCGACACCTGTAATCTGTCCTGCAAAATACAACTGAGGATTATTTCTCATATTAAAATGCTCGGTCAGCAGTTTGGGTGAATTAATAAATGTATTTCTGTGCATTACCCCGTAACGCATAAAATCTGCATTTTCCAGTCCGGGAATCATTGAAAATACTCGTTTTTGTTCCCCGAACTTCAGATTTGTCTGAAAGCCTACCATATTATACATTGTGCCCTGAGTGTTTTCTGCCCTGAGCTGAACTGCCGCATAAGGACGTTTTCCCGTTCGCGGATCAGTAAGTCCCACCGGTTTCATAGGTCCGAAACGCATGGTATCCTCGCCGCGCTTTGCCAGTACTTCAATAGGCATACAGCCTTCATAAACCTTGAAATTATCCCTGCCGAAATGCTCCTTTTCAAACTCCTTTAACGGTGCAGATTCCGCTGATATCAAAGCATTATAAAAGGCAAGATACTCTTCCCTATTCATCGGACAGTTTATATAATCCGCCTCGCCTTTGCCGTATCTTGACGCGAAAAACACCTTTTCTTTATCAAGGCTCTCATATGTCACAATAGGTGCTGCGGCATCGTGAAAATAAAGATAATCCCCGCAAAGTCTGCCTATACTTTCGGCAAGTGCATCTGATGTGAGCGGTCCTGTGGCAACTATTACATTCCCCTCCGGGATTTCCGTTACTTCTTGCTCAACCACGGTTATGTGCTCAGCATTTCTTATTTTTTCCGTAACTGCATCGGAAAACTTTTCTCTGTCTACCGCCAGTGCTCCCCCTGCGGAGACCTTAGTCTTTTCAGCACATTCCATTGTCAGCGAACCAAGTCTGCGCATTTCTTCCTTCAGCATTCCTGCTGCGGAATTGATTCTTGCAGCCTTTAATGAATTGGAACAGACAAGCTCTGCAAAACCTTTATACTTATGAGCAGGTGTAAATTTCTTGGGTTTCATTTCATAAAGCTCTACATCTATGCCTGCCCGTGCAAGCTGCCACGCAGCCTCACATCCTGCCAGTCCTGCTCCGATAATCTTAACCATTTATATCCCTTTCATATCCGCAGTTTTCCTTATGACAAACCAACTTTCCGTTCTTTCCGCCTTTCTGGAACAATGTTGAACCGCAGTTCGGACATTTTTCTTCTGTGGGAATATCCCATGTCATAAATTCACAGGTCGGATTATCCTCACAACCATAATACTGTCTGCCTTTCTTGGACTTTTTAAGCAGTATTTTTTTACCGCAAAGAGGACAAACTCCCACAGTTTCGTGAACAAGACGTTTTGTATTTGTACAGTCAGGGAATCCTGAGCATGCCAGAAACTTTCCGTATCTTCCGATTTTTATTACCATTGGCTTACCGCATATTTCACAAACCTGATCGGTTTTTTCATCAGGAACTTTTATACGCTTGCCGTCCATTGCCTTTTCAGCCTTTGTAAGCTCTTCATCAAACTCTGAATAAAAATCAGTAAGGGTATCTGTCCATGTCATTTCACCTTTTTCAATACGGTCAAGGTCATCTTCCATATGCGCTGTAAATTTAACATCAACGATTTTATCAAACTGCTCGCACATAAGCTGATTTGTAACCTCGCCCAAAGGTGTAGGTTTGAGCTGCTTTTCCTCACGTTCAACATAGTTTCTCGCAAGGATTGTACTGATTGTAGGAACATATGTTGACGGACGGCCGATACCTGTTTCTTCAAAAGCCTTAACCAAAGTAGCCTCAGTATATCTTGCAGGAGGCTGTGTGAAATGCTGATTACCCTCTAACGACTCCACCTTCAGCTTATCCCCTTTTGAAACCTCAGGCAAAATATTTTTCTTATCATTGCTGTCATTTTTAGAGGAATCATAGACTACAGTAAATCCGTCAAACCTGACAGTAAAACCTGTTGCCTTAAACCCACAGCCGTTTGCGTCAATATTCACCGAAACGGTATTGAGCTGACAGTTAGCCATCTGGCTTGCAATAAAGCGTTCCCAGATCAGCTTATAAAGTCTTGACTGATCTCTTGTGACTCCGCTGTGGTCAACAATTTCAGGAGTAAGCTCCGGATGAGTAGGGCGGATTGCCTCATGTGCGTCCTGTGCATTTGTCTTAGTTGTATATTTATTGGGTTTGGCAGGGAGATAATTTTCACCGTAATTCTCTTTTATAAAGTCATGTGCCGCAGCCTTTGCCTCATCTGAAATTCTCAGGCTGTCAGTTCTCATATATGTGATAAGACCTGTAGGTCCCATACCCTTTATATCAACACCTTCATAAAGCTCCTGTGCTGTCTGCATAGTTCTTCTGCCCTGAAATGCCAGCTTACTTGAAGCTTCCTGCTGGAGTGTTGATGTCGTGAACGGCGGTGCAGGCTTTTTATTGCGCACGCCTTTTCTCACTCCTGAAACAATAAAATCAGCATTTTCAAGACGTTTTAAAACTGCATCTGCCTTTTCCTTACAATCCAGATCCTTCTGCTCATCAATTTTTTCACCGTCAACAGTCACAAGCTTTGCAGAAACAGGAATGCTGCTTTTTTCAGAAAAAAGCTTTGCATCTATTGACCAATATTCCTTTGGTACAAATGCACGTATCTCTTCTTCACGCTGACATATCATTCGCACTGCGACCGACTGCACTCTTCCTGCGGAAAGTCCTTTGCGTATCTTTTTCCACAAAAACGGAGATAGCTTATAGCCCACAATTCTGTCAAGGATTCTTCTTGCCTGCTGTGCATCCACCAAGTTCATATCTATTGTCCGTGGATTTTTCATTCCGGCTTCAATACCGCTTTTTGTAATTTCATTAAATGTTACACGATTTTTATCATTCAAATCCAGACCTAAAATCTGTGCCAGGTGCCATGAAATTGCTTCTCCTTCACGGTCAGGGTCTCCTGCAAGATAAACATGGTCACATTTCTTTGCTTTCTTTTTTATATCCTTTATAAGCGGTTCTTTGCCTTTTATATTAACATACTGCGGTTCAAAGTTATTTTCAATATCAACACCCAGCTTTGACTTAGGCAGATCCCTCAGGTGTCCCATTGAAGCAACAACTTCATAATCTTTGCTCAGATATCTTTTTATTGTTTTCACCTTTGTAGGTGACTCAACGATAATTAAATTCGACAATTTTATTCTCCATTCAATTACTCAACATATATTTTGTTTATTTATTCAGTTTATAATACATACCTCTTGTCAATGAAACTGCACCTTGAATTTCCATTTCCATAAGCTCAGTAAGGATCTGAGCAATATCTTCATCAAGAATATCGGCAATATCATCGGCTGTGAGTTCACTCTGTGCTAAAGTACTGCAAATCTCTTTCTGCATATCATTTGCAGGCTGAAAATTTACATCTGCTTTTTGCTCATTATATTCTTTTTTATTCTGTTTATGCTTTTTGTTTTTTATTTTTGGCTTTTGAGGCTGTTCATCATCTTCCAGAGGTGATAGTTTATATTTGGAAAGTGTTCCTATAGATTCACGCATATCCGAATTTTCCAACCTGAGGTTATAAATAATATCGGAACTATCAAAAACAGGGATTGCTCCTGCTCTGAGCAGCTTTCGCTGTCCGAAATATCTCTTATCGGAAAGGTCATGCGGCGGAACTGCAAAAACGAGCTTGCCCTGCATATAAGCATATTTCTCATTATCAAGTCCATGGCTTTGGGATGAACACTCGCAGAACAGCACTCCGTCAGAAAGTCCCACGAGAATACGGTTTCTGTTTGTAAAATTGCATTTAAAAGCTTTACATCCGGGATAATATTCAGAAATAACTGCTCCTCCGTTTTCTATAATCTTCTGTTTTACATCTGATGAACCTTTAGGATAATCTTCATTCAAAGGACGTCCGCATACAGCAAGTGACGGAACATTATTTTCAATAGAAACTTCATTTGCGATCCGGTCAATACCATCGGCAAAACCTGAAATAAGCCGTACATTGCTTTTAAGCAAATCACTGCAAAGCCATTTAGTTGTCCTCACCGAATAATCCGAGGGCTTTCTTGAACCTACAACAGCAATATATACCATATCATTTAAAAAGTCAAGTTTGCCCTTTACATACAGCACAGCCGGGGGATTATTTATCATTTTCAGACGCTGAGGATATTTTTCACTGTCATAGCAGCAAACTTCATACCCGTTTTTCTCACAATAGTCCAGAAGTTTTTCCGCATCTCTCAAAGTATATTTATGTATTTTGTTTTGCTCATTTTCCGTAAGATGATTCAACCTGCCGTTCAAGGCTGCACTAACGAAGGAGCTTACATCATCATACTGAACAGAAAGCTGCCATATTCTAGGATTTGCAGGCTCAAAAACAAGCTGCAGCCAAAGCCAGCAAGCTCGCAAATCTGCCATACTATTCACCCTTTCTGTTCATTTCCCAAAGAATAATTGCTCCTGCCACAGCAGCGTTTAAGGAATTTATATTACCGTGCATTTTTATGGTGATTTTCTCATCGCAAAGATCTGAATGCTCATCAGTCAGACCGTTGCCCTCATTGCCCACCACAACAGCACAGCCTTTTGAATAGTCAGCATCTATTACAGAAACTGCATCCTTATCCACCACTGCCGCCATAGTTTTTATATGCTTATCCGCAAAAAGTTTTACAACTTCTGAAAAATCATCACATACATAAGTCTTTATACGGAAAATACTTCCCATCGTGGAACGCAAAGTCTTAGGACTATACAAATCACAGCAATGATTTGAAAGCACAACACCGTCGATTCCGACTGCATCTGCCGTTCTTAATAGCGTACCCAGATTACCGGGGTCCTGAACATTATTCAGCACAAGATATTTTCCATTTGCTTTTATGCTATTGTCTGCAAGCATATTCTCCTGCATTTTTATCACAGCAAATATATCCTGTTCTGACTGAGTATTGCAAACCATTTTACAAAGCTTTTCATCAACCGTAAAAAATCTGCTGCTGTCCTTTTCAAAAAGGGATATATCTATATAATCCTTATACTTTTCAAGAGAGTTTTTTGATGCAAATACCCCATAAATTTCAAGTCTGCCTGCCTGCATTTCTTTAATTGCATCGCTGCAAAGACGTGCGCCCTCAATAAAAAACATTTTATTTTCTTTCCTTGCTTTTTTGGATGCGGCAAGTTTCATACAAAGCTTAATCTTTGGATTTTCTTTGCTTGTTATATGCATCAAATAACCTTCTTTCAAAGGCTTGATCAAGCTCATTATGAGCTTGATTTTACCTTGGTTTATTTACCCCTTTATACAACAAAACACGCATGCTTTAAAACGTGCGTGTTATTCATTGTATTAAAGAGCAGCTTTTGCTTTTTCAGCGATTGCTGTAAATCCTTCAGGATCGTTGATTGCAATTTCTGAAAGCATCTTTCTGTTAAGAGTAATTCCTGCTTTCTTTGCTCCGTTCATAAATGTTGAATAGTTCATACCATTAAGCTTTGCAGCAGCTGAAATTCTGGCAATCCAAAGCTGTCTGAACTGTCTTTTCTTCTGCTTTCTGCCGATATATGCATACTGTCCTGATTTCATAACGGCTTGTTTAGCCATTTTAAAATGCTTACTCTTTGAACCAAAGTAACCCTTTGCGAGCTTAAGAGTTTTATTTCTTCTCTTACGAGTCATCATTGCTCCCTTTACACGAGCCATAGTTATTACCTCCTAAATTTTATCAGACATTTTCTACAACCCGTTATTATTTATAAGGGATGAGTTTCTTAAGTTGCTTCATATTTGTATCATCTGCATAGTTTGAACCACGAAGTATTCTCTTACGCTTATGATCCTTCTGTGTAAGTCTGTGTCTTTTATTGACGTGCTGGAACTTTACCTTTCCTGTGCCTGTTTTTGAAAAACGCTTTTTTGCACCGGAATGTGTTTTAATCTTTGGCATAAATTTATCCTCCTTATTTTTTACTTACTGCTTTTAGGCGACACAATCATTACAAGACTGCGTCCCTCCATTTTTGAAGGCTTATCAACAACTCCAACCTCTGCAACGGCTTCTTTAAACTTATTGAGCAAATCCTCACCAAACTGCGGATGTGCCACTGTTCTCTTACGGAATCTTACTGATACCTTTACTTTATCGCCGTTTTTCAAGAATTTTACCGCTTGATTTACCTTTGTGTTAAAATCATTGGTATCTATGGTTGAGGACATTCTGACCTCTTTGACATCCATAACCTTCTGATTCTTTTTAGCTTCCTTTTCCCGCTTGGACTGTTCAAAGCAATATTTGCCGTAATCCATTATCTTACACACCGGCGGAGCAGCCTGCGGTGCAATTTTTACGAGATCCAAATCTTTCTGGTAAGCTATTTCACGAGCCTCATTTGCTGATAATATTCCCAGCTGAGAACCGTCAACATCAATAACACGCAGTTCCTTATCACGGATTTCTTCATTAATCTGATGTTGTTTGTTTTTGATATTTGCTATGACAAAGCACCCCCAAATAATGTCTAAAAACAAATGCGAATGCAGACACAAATCCACACTCGCACAATAATCTCATTAAACAAGCTTTTAAGCTATATTTTAAATTTGACAACATGCTGACCTTTTTGCTGTGACATGCACGCATAAGGTGAGAACGGATCAATGTTCTGCTTTGTTTTCATTTATTATACACCCACAAAACGTATTTGTCAATACCATTTGCAAAAAAATATTTGCTTTTATGATATTTTTCATCTTTCTGCTAATAATACCAGTAAACAATTCCGAAAAGCAGGAGGAATAAATCTATGAAAAGACGAACTGTCGTAAAACTTTCATCCTTTGCCATAGCAGCAGTTGCCGCCCTGGCAGGACGAAATATTCAGCTTATGCACGAAAACAAGATAAACAGCCGAGCTGTGGAATACTCATATATGAGAGCCGCCGAAGAGCTGTCAACAGCTGCCGACAACATTAACAATACTCTTGAAAAGCAGCTTTGTGCAGGAACACCTGACTATCAGCTGCAGCTTTCTGAGAAGCTCAGACAGGATTCAGCTACGGCAAAATCTGCTTTAGAACAGCTCCCCATAAAAGAGCTCCAACTTGAAAACACCTACAAATTTTTATCACAAGTAGGAAACTATGCTCTATCACTTTCACAAAAGGCTGCAAACGGAGAGAAAATATCCGATGATGAATATGAAACGCTTAAATCGCTGCATGAATATTCTCAGCAGCTATCCGGCGATTTATGGGGACTGGAAAACAGCCTTAACAGCGGTGAGATATCTTTAAGCACAGCTGCATCAGCAATGGCACGCTCAGATGACAGCACGCCAACCATTACAGACAGCTTCAAAGAAGTTGAAAAAGGATTTGACAAATACCCTACTCTCATATATGACGGACCTTTTTCAGACAGAATTTTAAATCAAACGCCAAAAATGACTGCCGGCCAAAAGGAAGTTTCCAAAAAAGACGCTTTGACAAAAGCGGTAATGGTAACAGGGCTCAACTCAAACGAATTTGTAAACGTAACTGAAGAAGCCGGAAGTCTGCCGTCATATGTATTCTCTGACAAAGACGGTTCAGTTACCTGTTCGGTAACAAAGCAGGGAGGATTCCTGTCATACCTTTTAAAAAGCAGACAGGTTGACAAAGAAAATATAAGCATTAAGGATGCCTTAGCTAAATCAGAGCAATTTTTATCAGACATTGGAATCAACTCGCTGAAAATGACCTACTATGAAAACTATGACGGTATTCTGACAATCAATTATGCATACAGCGATAATGGAATATGCGTTTACACAGACCTGGTAAAAGTTTCAATAGCTCTGGACAACGGTGAGATTCTGGGATATGATGCTATGGGATATATTACAAATCACCATGACAGGACCTACAGTGAGGATCAAATCTCGGAAGCTGCAGCTCAGAAGCAAGTCTCACCAATGCTGACTGTTTCATCTCATCAAATGGCAGTAATACCGTCTGACGGGGGCGGTGAAATCTTCTGTCACGAATTCAAATGCAAAAATGACAATGGAAAAAATGTTCTGGTATATATAAATGCTGAAAATGCCAAAGAAGAGAGAATACTGATACTGTTTGAAAGCGAAAACGGAACATTGACAATGTAAAAAATGCTATATAAAAGGACTCACAGCCGTTTTACCGACTGTGAGTCCTTTTGCTATAATTTATAAGTGGGATGGGGGGCAATATTCAAAGGGAATTTGCGTCATCACTATAAATCAATTAATCATCATCTTCGCCCTGCAAAGCGTCATATCCCTGTTCGCCTGTACGAACCTTTACAACATTTTCAATGTCGTAAACAAAGATCTTACCATCACCGATATGACCTGTATACAAAGCATTCTTAGCAGCATTGATAACTGTATCAACAGGTACCTTGCTTACTACAACTTCTACCTTCACCTTAGGCAAGAGGTTAGCGTCAACCTGAGCACCACGATAATATTCAGGCTTACCTTTCTGAACGCCGCAGCCAAGAACATTAGTTACTGTAA
>JBJFBR010000189.1:0-1734 GCA_051888545.1 Oscillospiraceae bacterium | reverse complement strand
TTGTCCATTCCGTTCCATTATCTGTTTGTATTTCTCTTATCGGAAACGGAAAATACTGTGTGGACTGAATTCAATGACATAAAGCCTAAATTACTGGGCAGCATTTTCAATACCCTGAAAAAAGGCTTATTAATGCTGGACGAATTTTCACATATAGAAAATTCACCGAGAATGGCTGATTTTGTGCAGTACGGAGCAGCCTTTACCCAAGCGATGGGGCTAGACCCTGCTAGGTTTATAGCAGAATTTTCAGAAGGAAATTCTCAAATCGTCAGGGAATGTGATTCTTCGGATGATTTATTCGAACTTTTGAGAAGATTCCTTGAAAAGAACAATAAAAACTGGAGAGGTGCACCGAGAGAATTGTTGTATGCTCTTCAGGAATTTGCTAAAACATCAGGCTGCACAATTGACCCGTCTTTATCTGATTCCAGCTTGTCCAGAAAGCTCCATGCTGAGCATAATGCACTACAATATCTTGGCATAGGTTTTGAAAGGCACAAGAGTCAAAAAAGAGAGATTGTTTTATCCTTTAGGAGAATAAATTTTATGGCTAGCATACAAACTATCGGTTCAGGCGTAACAAAAAAATACAAGTTGGTTTGGGAATTCAATATCAGTGACGGTTCTAGAAAACATAGATCAAAAACTTTTCCTGTTGGCACTAATAAATCTGTAGTTCTTGCCTTGAAAAGAAAAGTAGAGGAAGAAAACTCTCTTGGCGCACTAAATATGATTACGGACAAAACTATGAACGATTTAATTGACGTTTATTTGGCGGATTATGGTTCATTTATAAGTCCTACCACGCTTCAAGGATATAAAGCAATGCTGTTTCACCTAAAGCAATGCAAAATCTACTTGGACATAGTGATTGCTATACATCTATACAGATTTATACAAGTGTATATCGTGATGATACGAACAGGATTGACAGTGCTATTTTCAAAAATCATACAAATAATGATGAAGAAAAAACAGGATAATGCTTTCAATTTGATTTAGGCATTAACCCGACTCCTGAAAAGATACTGAAAAAATGACAGTTCCGGATTGCGTATTGTCTTGATACAGTAATCAATATTTAAAATATCCTAAATATTGGCAATGGAGAGCTTCAAGTCCCATTTGCCGCACCAGTCCTAACGGATGGTTTATTACCCGTTATCAATTTGTTGATAACAGGATTTTTGCTTTTATGGAATTTTCCGCTTGTATTGCTGTTGTTATTAATATTTTTACTATAAAAGTATCTTATTTAATCAATTTGGAATATAGTGCGGATATTGCTGTGCAATCACAAAAAGTATGCATATTACCATGCCAGCAAGCAAATATCACAGTTATTATTTTCTAAACCATAAATTCCTATTTTATGGAAATGATTAATAACATAAAAGGAATATATTTCAGCACGTTATTTGTATAATAATACAAAATATATTGAATTGATTAAAATATATTCATTTTTTTATTGACGATGAAATTATGTAATGATATAATCATTTTATTAAATAAAAAAGAGGAGAATAATTGCATGGAAAAAGAAATTTTTTCAAAGACTTTCAAAAAAGTCTTGACTTCAAGCGTTGCAGCAGTGTTGCTGGCAAGTTCAGTAAGTCTTACCTCAGCAGTTTTTGCAAGTGCAGATGAGCAGTCAACAGAGCAGTTCGCAACAGGATGTATTCCGGATAGTGAAGAAACTATCAAGTCACATCTGGCATCAGATGAGGA
>JBJFBR010000188.1:0-1736 GCA_051888545.1 Oscillospiraceae bacterium | reverse complement strand
ACGCAAAAGAGAAATTTTTATGCGTGATAATTGCTTAAATTTCAAAAAAGTGATAAAATGTGAAAAATAATTTATGTGATCTCATTAATTATGAGATTGTTAATGCTTTTTTATTTAGGAACAATAAATTGACAAGTTATTCGGCAAGTGATATAATTTTATTGGTTACTGTACATATTATAACGGAAAATTTAAATCTGACGGTTTAAACTGGCGGTTACTCCCATAAGGGAAGGTGATAACCATGATTACATTTTCTGAATTAATTCAATTCACTTCAATGATAGTCGCAGTTATCACTCTATGTTATCTTATATTTTATAAGAAAAAATAGAGTTTCTTACATAAAAAAGAAACACCGCCCACTCTGACAAAGTAACGGTGTTTTCTTAAACATTTAACTTTAGGAGAACCGCAATATATGTGCGGTATCCTTTACTATTTATATTATATCATAAATGTATAATATGTCAAGTGTTTATTGTTTTATAATATCACAGCTGTTTATTAAAGGTGAAGAAAAATGCAGAAAATAAATTATCAGAAAAAGCTTGATGAAATTATAGAAAAAATAAAGCAAAGCGGTGAAACACCGTCTTTGCTTATACACAGCTGCTGTGCACCCTGTTCCTCATATGTACTGGAATATTTGTCACAGTATTTTAAGATAACTATTTTTTACTACAATCCTAATATATCGCCCAAGGAAGAGTATCTCAAGCGTGTAGAGGAACAAAAGCGTCTGATTTCACAGATTCCTGCGAAAAATCCTGTAAGTTTTATTGAGGGCAGATACGATGCAAGGGAGTATTTTGACGCTGTAAAAGGCTTGGAGAACATTCCCGAAGGGGGAGAGAGATGCTTTGTCTGTTACAGGCTGCGTCTTGAGGAAACTGCAAAGCTTGCAGAAAAACTTGGATTTGAGTGGTTTACTACAACTCTTTCAATTTCGCCTTACAAGAATGCTCAGAAGCTCAATGAGATTTCAGAGGAGCTTTCCCGGATTTACAATGTAAAAAATCTGCCTGCTGATTTCAAGAAAAAGGAAGGCTATAAGCGTTCCATAGAGCTTTCTAAAGAGTATAATTTATACCGTCAGAATTACTGCGGCTGCGTATTTTCTGCCAGGGAAGCAACCTCGGACCATTGCAGCTCCTGCGAACAAGAGCATAAATAGCGGTGAATATATTGCAATAAAACAACGGCACGGACAGTCCATATAGGACTCCCATGCCGTTTTGTTTTCAGTATTTAGTTTTCAGCTGACAATTCTGAATAAATATCAACAATGCTTTGTGTGACCAATGCTCTGAATTTCGGAGCGGATTTGTCTGCCATTTCCTGAACTTCAGCGTGGGTGAGGGGATTATCTGTAAGTCCGCAGGCAAGATTTGATATGCAGGAAATTCCGCATACTTTCATTCCTGCATGGTTGGCGGCAATCGCCTCAACAGCGGTGGACATTCCTACAGCGTCTGCTCCTAAAGCTCTGCACATTCTGATTTCCGCAGGTGTTTCAAAGGAAGGCCCTGTAAGCTGGAGATATACACCCTCCTGAAGCTTTATGTTCAGCTTTTTTGCAGATTGTCTGATTATTCTGCACAGCTCTTTATTATATATTTCGCTCATGTCCGGAAAGCGTGTTCCAAGCTCGTCAAAGTTTTCGCCAATGAGCGGATTGGGCACAAAGCTTGAAATATGGTCGGTGATGAGCATAAAATCTCCTGCCGAGAAAC
>JBJFBR010000187.1:0-1746 GCA_051888545.1 Oscillospiraceae bacterium | reverse complement strand
CGAAGAAATTGTTGACGCAGATATTGCTGAACAGATGAAAAAGTGATGGTGTTATTATATGTTATTGACAATATTAACTCCAACATATAATCGTAAAAACGAATTGGAATCACTGTATAAATCATTGCAGAATCAGACATCTAAAGATTTTGAGTGGCTGATTGTTGATGACGGAAGCAGTGACAATACAAGTGAAATTATCAACGATTTCAAGTCCCGGGCAGATTTCAGAATCCGCTATGTTTATAAAAAGAACGGCGGAAAACATACAGCGCTGAATGTGGGAATAGCAGATATTGATTCTGAAATGACATTTATTGTGGACTCAGATGACTGGCTGACCGATAATGCTGTTTCTGAAATTTCAGAGACTTATAATAAATACAAAAACCGCACAGACATTTGCGGATTTGCATTTCTCCGTAAATTCCCAGACGGTAAAATCAACGGCAAGAAATTTGAGACCAACGAAAAAATAGAATCATATATAACTGCCCGGATAAACGGCGACGATACCTGTGCAGATAAAGCCGAAGTGTTTTTTACAAAATGCTTAAAGGAATTTCCTTTTCCCGAATATCACGGAGAGAAATTCTTAGGGGAAGATATTGTCTGGATAAGAATGGCACGAAAATATAAAATGGTTCACATAAATAAAGCTATTTATGTCGGCAACTATTTAGATGAAGGACTGACCAATAACAGACGTAAACATAATATAGCTTCTCCCATAGGCTGTATGCACAGAGCTGAAGAGTTTATGAAAAAAGATATAAATTTTAAATATCGTATCAAGGGTACTTTGCAGTATATAATTTACGGCAGATTTGCAGGATACAGCATCGGCAGATTGGTAGGACAATCACATTTTAAAGGGTTGACAATAATTTTTGCTTTGCCTGCACTTGTTTTACAGAAAAAGTGGGCAAAGGATTTCAGCAAAAACCAATAATTTTAAATATAGAATTTAGGATGTGAATATTTTGAGCTTAATAGACAGTATCAAAGATATTACTGTTCTTAAACGAATAAGATATGCAATAGATAAACGCAAGTGGAAAAAACTTAATGATGAAATTGAACAGTCAGCTGAAAGCCGTGAAAACGGCAGCAAAGATGACAGATATATAAAACTGTATAACGTAAAAGACAAGCATAAGGGACAGCGCTGCTTTATTGTGGCAACAGGTCCAAGCCTTACCCTGAGTGATCTGGATATGCTTAAAGGTGAAATAACCTTTGGTATGAATTCCATTTGCAGAATTTATGACAAAACTGAATGGAGACCTACCTATTACGGCATACAGGATATTTTTGTATATCCAAAGATGAAAGATGTAATAGAAAAGTATTACCATAATGCCGAAAATGTCTTTGTATCAGATGAATTGTCTGATATGTATGGTCTTTCATCATCATATATTACATATCCCTTTAATTCCGCCTATCACTTATACGATCAGCATTTTAATAAATTCTATTCAAAATTCAGCGGCAATGCCTATGCCCGGGTGTATGACGGTTACTCAATTACCTATTCACTTTTGCAAATAGCCGTTTATATGGGATTTTCAGAGATTTATCTGCTGGGAGCAGACTGCAGTTACAAAAAAGGTGAAAAAAATCATTTTGTTGAAAGCGGACACCATGACAGACTGGAATACCTGAATCATGATAAAATGATTACCGGATACAAAGCCGCAAAGGAATATGCAGACGCCAATAATATAAAAATTATAAACTGTA
>JBJFBR010000186.1:0-1754 GCA_051888545.1 Oscillospiraceae bacterium | reverse complement strand
ATTTATCCAAATCGTTTATATCAATTTTAATTTTGCTCATTGATTTTCTCCTTTCATAAAAATTTATTTAATCAGATAAACTGGAACTTACAAGGACTGTAATTGCTGAACAGTTGAGGGAAACCCTTTTAAAAAAGGGTTCTCCCTCAAACTCCCTTCCTAAAATTTTAAACGATTTTTTTCATTAGAGGCTTTGCTCCTAATGAAAAAAATAATTAAAAGTCTTTGGAAAAGAGTACGGGGAAGAACCTTTCTTCAGAAAGGTTTGCCCCGAATGATAAACAACTATATTCCTGTAAATATCAATTTATGTAGTTATTTTATATTAATTTTTATTTCCGTTTTCATCAAAGTTAACTTTCAGTGCCTTTTCAACAGGATAAATCGTTCCAATCATAAATCCCGACTAAATTATTATTGCTGACATCATTATCCACAGCGTTCCTGCAAGCTCAATGGCAAATTTCCATGTATCCTTATTTTTCACAGAGCCTTTTGTTCTGTAACCAATTATATTGTCCGACTCATCAGAATGGCATTTTTTCATTGCAATTCCGCAAACAGTCATCAGAATTGGCACAAACAATGTAAAAACTATGTAAAAAACTTTCATAAATTGTTTACCGGATTATCTTACTATAATTCCCTTACTTCGGCAGTCATCTTTGACCTGCTGAACTGTAAGCTCCTTAAAATGAAACAATGATGCTGCCAGAGCCGCCGAACAATCCGTCTCAAGAAAGGCTTCTGCAAAATCGCCAAGCTTTCCTGCTCCGCCGCTGGCGATAACAGGAATCTTTACAGCATTACAAACCGCTTTTAGCATTGGCAGGTCAAAGCCTTCCTTTACACCGTCGGTATCAATGGAATTAAGGCATATTTCCCCTGCACCAAGCTGTTCGATCTCTTTGACCCAATCAATAAGGTCAATATTCATATCAATTCTTCCGCCGTTAATAAACACCGTCCACTTACCGTCATCAACCTTTTTTGCGTCAATTCCAACGCATATACACTGACTTCCGAAAATATCTGCACCCTCTTTTATAAGCTGAGGATTCTGCACAGCCTGAGAGTTTACAGAAACTTTATCGGCTCCAGCACGGAGCGTTTCACGGATATCGTCAACTGTTTTAATTCCTCCACCTACTGTCAGAGGTACAAAAACTTTTTTCGCTGTCTCACGAACAACATCAAGCATAACTCCTCTGCCCTCGTGGGAAGCGGTTATATCATAAAAAACGATTTCATCAGCACCTTGAAGATTGTACTCATATGCACATTCAACAGGATCGCCTACATCTTTTATTCCTTTGAAGTTTACGCCTTTGACAACCTTTCCGTCACGGACATCAAGGCAGGGGATAATTCTTTTTGCAAGCATATTTTACACCTCTTAATTAATAAACGTTGATAAATCAGTATTTACAGGAGTATAGTTGTTTATCAATCGGGGCAAACCTTTCTGAAGAAAGGTTCTTCCCCGTACCCCTTTCCAAAGACTTTAAATTATTTTTTTCATTAGGAGGCTAAAGCCTCTAATGAAAAAAATCGTTAAAAATTTTAGGAAGGGAGTTTGAGGGAGAACCCTTTTTTAAAAGGGTTTCCCTCAACTGTTGAACAATTACATTCTCTATAAATACTAATTTATCCAACTGTTATTTATACCATTCCCACGAAGTTTTCAAGTATTTTAAGGCCTGTTTTACCGCTCTTTTCAGGGTGGAACTGTGCTCCGAAGATAGTCTTCCCGT
>JBJFBR010000185.1:0-9763 GCA_051888545.1 Oscillospiraceae bacterium | reverse complement strand
AACAACATCATCTCTGGTATATTGCTGGATCTCAATGGTTTTGCTTTTGCCTTTACTGATGAGAAAGGGTACAAAATTCAAAGCCCGTCATATTTTTCTTGTTATCTTGTTCGTTTGTATGTTTGCATATGCAGACTTGCAGACTTATTTCCTTGGGGAAGCTTCTGTAAGAAAATCAATGATTGAAGGGGGAATTAAGGTTGCCAATGAATACTTCCCTCTTGGTTCAGGATTTGCAACCTACGGTTCCGAAATGGCGTCAAGATATTATTCCAAAATATATATAGACTTTGGCTGGCGACATAGCTGGGCACTCGGCGAAAACAGTACATTTTTAAATGATAACTTCTTTGCAGGAATAGTGGGACAATTCGGCTGGATTGGTTTTGTGCTTTATCTGTATGCCCTTTATAACCTTTTCAAATCAGTTAATAAAACATTCAACGCAAAAAGAACCAGAATACTTTCAATCGCAACAATTTTGACAATAGTTGCAGTTATGATAGGAAGTGCCTCTGCGAAATCAATGATGGGTGTAAATACATTTGCTGTGTTGGGACTTGTCTGCGGACATGGTTTGCAAAAACCTGCTGAGGATAAACAGAAAGATGAGCAGGAAGAGGAACAGCAGATTGAGCAAGAAATCAAACATGTGGGGGTAAAAGTATGATTAGTATTATTATTCCGGTGTATAATGTTGAATTATATTTGAATAAATGTATTGAAAGCGTTGTAAAATCCACTTTTGCCAACTGGGAAGTTATTCTTGTTGATGACGGTTCAACTGACAGCAGCGGAGAGATTTGTGATGCCTGGGCAGAAAAAGATTCAAGAATCAAGGTTGTTCATCAGCAAAATAATGGTGTAAGCAGTGCAAGAAATACAGGATTGAAATGCTGTAGCGGTGACTATGTTGCTTTTATAGATGCAGATGATTATATTTCAGAAGATATGTATGAAAAATTATATCAGAAAATAACAGATACAAATTCTGATATTGCCGTTTGCGGATATTATGAAGAAAATGCTGAAACCAAACAACAAAAGTCTTTTCTTCCAGGTAAAGGAATATATGAAAAATCTGAGGCTGTCAAAGAATACATAAATAACGGCGGCTGTCACCTTACAATCTGGAATAAGTTGTTTAAAAAGAGTATTTGTTATAATTCCAATAATCAAATGATTCTTTTTCCCACAGATTTAACTATCGGCGAAGATGCTGTATGGCTATTAAATGTAACTATGAATGCAAAAAAAGTGATCTGTATTGACGAGCCTAAATACATATATATTGTAAATCGTGCTGATAGTGCTGTAACTAAAAGTAAGAGAGAAAATAAAATTCCGGGATGTAAGTCAAGACTTGAAGCAAGCAAAAGAGGCTATGAGCTTCTAAAAAAACATAATATTGACTGCTGTTACCTGATGTACAGAAGATGTGTGTTTTCAGCCAAAGATATAATTTGTGCATATTATTTGTTAGGCAATTCAGAAGAAACCAAAAATTGGATTGATGTTTTTCATACTTATTTATCAAGCTATAAAAATATGATTGGTAAACATTCTGATAGAATGTTCATCTTAAAAAACACGTTAATATATTATTCCATTAAACTGCATTTACCATCAGGTATAACAAAACTATTATTAAATATGTAAATAATCAGAGGTTTGAATATGAGTAAAATCAGTGTTATTGTGCCAGTATATAATGCAAGAAATACAATAGATATTTGTGTAAAAAGTATCATTTCTCAAGATTTCAATGACTTGGAAATACTCCTTGTTGATGACGGTTCAACCGACAGCAGCGGAGAGATTTGTGATGCCTGGGCAGAAAAAGATTCAAGAATCAAAGTTGTTCATCAAAAGAACAGCGGTTCATCCGCCGCAAGAAATACCGGTATAAAAATGGCTCAAGGAAAATGGATATCCTTTATAGATAGTGACGATGTTGTTTCAAAGAATTTCTTCAGTGAACTGATAGATGCCGTAAATAATACAAATGCTGAAATAGTTTTAACTAAATATAAAGTATTTGAAGATGATAAAAACACTGATTTTACAGGAGAGAATTATACCGATAAGAAAGTATTTTCCAGAAATAAGATTGCAGAATTGTGCTTCAGAACCGATTATCACGGATATTGCTGGAACAAGCTGTTTAAAAGGGATATTATTATAAATAATAATATTTTCTTTGACTCAAGGCTGGCTCTTTGCGAAGATATGCACTTTTTAATAAATTATATTCAGCATATTAATGAAGGTGCAGTCCAAAACGGAAAATTATATTTTTATCGTAAACCTTCAGGCAGCTGCTCATGGGAAAAAATGAGTACAGCCATTGCAGCGTATAATAAAATCCTGAAATTTCCAATGATACAAAGCAGCCCTGAACTAACAAAATATGCTTCAATCAATTTAGTATGTCATTGTTTAAGAACAGCCCGATTAAAAATCAAAACTGACCCGGATATAAAAGAATATCACTCAGAGTCAAAAAAATATTGGAATTTAGTGTTAACTGATAAAAACACAAGTGTAAAAACAAAAACAGGGATACTAATATTGAGATTTTTTCCGAAATTGCTAAAATATATGTAAGGATATGTAGTAATACATACTTCTGAATTAAATTCGAGATTATATTAAGGAGAATATATGAAAGTCGGAATAGTCACCATTTATGATAATATGAATATGGGTAACAGACTTCAGAATTATGCTTTACAGGAAATTTTGCTTAAATATGCAGATGAAGTTGTTACAATAAAAAATAAGCCAAGACCGGAATCATTTAAGGATAAGCTTGTACGTGCATCATTTCTTGCCGAATCAGTATTGGCAAATAAAATTTTGGGCAAAAAAAGAAAAGCAAAGTTTTTGGAATTCAATAAAAAATATATTAATGTTTCAAATAAATGCTGCTTTTTTGATGATAAAAGCTTTGATTCCAATGTTCCGGAATGTGACTTATATTGTGCAGGCAGCGACCAGATATGGAATCCGACAATAGGCAGAGCGGGATATTTTAACTATCTGGGCTTTACACCTAAAGATAAGAATTTCTCCTTTTCTGCCAGTTTTGGTATTGACAGCATTCCTGATGAATATAAGAAGGCTGTTAAGCGTGGACTTGAAAATATGAAATATATTTCCGTCCGTGAAGACGCAGGAAAGATAATTTCAGAAGATTTAACAGGCAGAAATGATGTACAGGTTATAATTGACCCGACTATGTACTTTTCTGCAAAGGATTGGGCAAAAGCAGAGGAAAAGCCTGAATTTTTGTCAGATGAGAATTACATATTGACATATTTTCTGGGCGGAATTTCAAAAACACGTTGCGATGAAATTCAGAGAGTTGCCAATGAAAACGGCTGGAAAGTTATAAATATCCTTGATAAACAATCACCCTATTATAATTCCGGGCCAAGTGATTTTGTATATCTGATTCATCACGCAAAACTTGTATGCACCGATTCTTTCCATGCTAGTGTATTTTCATTTTTGTTTGACACACCCTTGTCAATTTTCAAAAGAGACGGTTCTCTCCTTAATATGAACAGCCGTCTGGAAACACTGGTGGAGAAATTCAGCCTTGAAAAATGCGTAGTAGAAAATGATAAAATAGATTCCAGTATATTTAATGTTGATTATTCAAAAGGCAAAGAAACTTTAGCGTCAGAAAGAAAAAAAGCTGACAGCTATCTTGATAAGGTATTTAACGGAGAAAAACAATAATGAAAATAGATCAGCGAAAAGCAGGCGTTCTGCTTTCATATACCGGCGAAGCCATAAAAATTTTAGTAAATTTAATATATACCCCCATAATGCTCCGCTTGCTCGGACAAAGCGAGTGGGGATTATATCAGCTGGTATTTTCGGTAGTATCATATTTAAGCTTGCTCAGCCTGGGCTTTGGCAGCTCATATATGAGATTTTACTCAAGATATAAGGCTAAAAACGATAATGAAAATATAGCCAGATTAAACGGAATGTTTATGGTTATTTTCTGTTCCATATCGGTAATTTGTCTCCTTTGCGGTGTTGTAATGATTTCCAACATACACCTGATATTTGGCAGCGGACTAACCGCATCGGAGTATGAAACAGCTAAAGTATTAATGGCATTAATGGTACTTAACCTGGCTATTACATTCCCTAACAGTGTGTTTAACTGCTCTGTTACGGCACACGAAAAGTTTCTGTTTCAGAAACTGCTTATCGTACTGCAAAACCTGTTAAGCCCGTTCCTTACACTTCCTCTTCTGATTATGGGATATGCGTCAATAGGAATGGTGTCTGTCACAACATTTTTAACCTTAGCAGTATTCATTTCAAATATGATTTTTTGCTTTAAAAAGCTGCATATCAAATTCATTTTCAGAGGCTTTAAGCTGTCATTGCTGAAAGAAATGTGGGTATTCACTTTCTTTATTTTCCTGAATCAGATTATAGACCAGATCAACTGGAGTGTCGATAAATTTCTCCTGGGACGTTTGACAGGAACCGTTGCTGTAGGAATTTACGGCGTTGCTTCTCAAATAAATACTATGTACTTACAGCTTTCAACATCAGTTTCCAATGTATTTGTTCCAAAAGTTAATCGGATAGTAGCTGAATCTGATGATAATACTGAGCTGACCAGATTATTTACCAAGGTGGGACGAATTCAGTTTATTATACTTGCTTTGGTGCTGTCAGGATTTATATTCTTTGGAGTACCGTTTATAGATATATGGGCAGGAGACGGCTATGGAAAAGCTTACCGGGTAGCATTGTTTTTAATAGTTCCTGTAACTGTTCCGCTTATACAGAATCTTGGAATAGAAATTCAGAGAGCCAAAAATATGCATCGGGCAAGGTCTGTTGTATATTTATGTATAGCCGTTTCAAATGTATTTGTCAGCATTCCTCTGATTAGGCGTTTTGGAATTTCCGGTGCTGCCTGCGGTACAGCTCTTACCTTAATTGCAGGTAATATAATTTTTATGAACTGGTATTATCATAAACACATTGGACTGAATATGGTTTACTTCTGGAAACAAATTGCTTCGTTTATCCCTGCACTGATTGCTCCGACCATTCTGGGAATTGTATTTATGAAATTATTCAGTCTTAGCAATCTGCTTGTATTTGCCGTTTGCATAGTAGTTTATGTACTTGTTTACTGTGCCTCAATGTGGCTGTTCGGAATGAATAAAGATGAACAGAATTTGATCGCTGCACCGCTAAGCAAAATATTTAAAAGAAAATAGCAAAGACAATGATATCACAATAATAGTAAAATGATATCCAAAAGGATGTAAAATAATATGAATACAAAAGCTGTAGCTTGTTACAACAAAGATGATAAAATTCGTATGAAAAGTTCTTCAGGCGGAGTATTCTACCTTCTGGCTAAATATGTAATTGAAAACGGCGGAGTTGTTTTCGGAGCCAAATTCAACAAAGACTGGGAAGTTATACATTCTTATGCCGAAACGCTTGACGGAATATCCGACTTTATGGGAAGCAAGTATGTGCAAAGCTCTATGGGAAATACCTATAAAGATGTTTTGCAGTTTTTAAAGCAAGACCGTCTTGTTTTATTTTCAGGAACTCCATGTCAGGTATATGGTTTAAAAGCGTTCTTAGGAAAGGATTATGACAATCTTATCACTATAGATTTGATTTGTCATGGTGTGCCAAGCAGAAAGGTTTGGCGTGAATATATCAGATACATTTCAGGAAAAAAGGATATTGCAAATATTAATTTCAGGGATAAAACAGAAGGCTGGCTGGATTTTTCTCTTAAGTTCGACTTTTCTGATAATAGCTCATATATAAAAAATCAACACAATGATTTGTATATGAAAGGTTTTTTGCAGGATATCTATTTAAGACCTTCCTGCTATAAATGCAGATTTAAGGGAATAAGCAGAGAATCTGATTTAACATTAGCAGATTTTTGGGGATGTAAAGATATTATGCCTGATATGTTTGACGATAAGGGAACATCCCTTGTATTAATTCAGTCAGATAAGGGAAATAAAATATGGGATTCTATTCAGAATGACATAAATATGAATGAAATAACAGATGAAAGATATCAAACACGTAATCCTAATATCAAATCTTCAGTAAAGAAAAATTATAAGCGTGCAAAATTCTATAAAGATGATTCTTTTGATAACCTGACAAGGCTGACTAAACCGGCAGGTCCGATCAGAAAATTCATGAGTAAATGTAAGCATATAATAAAAAAAGTAATAAAGAAGTGATTTAATTATGCCAAAAATACCGGTTTTATATAAAAATAAAGAAGACTGCTGTGGCTGTTCAGCTTGCTGTGCTGTCTGCCCTAAAAGTGCAATTATAATGACAGAAGACGATGAAGGATTTGAATATCCGGAAATTGATGAAACTAAATGCGTACAATGCCATAAATGCGTAAGCGTTTGCCCGATCAAGCAGAAAGATGACATAAGAAAAAGCTGATAAAAAGACTATATAAATTTTAAGTTTAAGGACGTGGGGATAATGAATTTACAAATGCAGAATTTAATGACGGCAGTAAGCAACGCTCTGCATAAAACAAATATACCATTGCAAGACCCGGATTTTGATGAAATTTTTAAACTTGCTTCTGTTCATTCTATACTGCCTATCGCTTTTGAAGGCTGTATTGCTGATGAAAAATTCAAGGATTTCAGCGACTCCGTCAAATACAAAAATGGAGTGTATCAGCTTATCTTCTTGCAGGCTACACGTGCTGCAAAATTTACCGATATTTATTCAAAGCTTATTGAAAACGGAATTACCCCGCTTGTTGTAAAGGGTATTTTCTGCCGGAATATGTACGGCGATCTGTGTGACCACCGACCATCATCTGATGAAGATATTTTAATACCCCTTAAAGATTTCTCAAAAGCAAAAGATATCTTAATGAGCAATGGATTTACCATACCAAAAGAAGATGAGATGCCTGAAGATTTATCTACTGTTCAGGAAATAACCTTCCGCCATGCTGAAAGCAGGTTGAATATTGAAATACATATCAATCTGTTTGGTGAACGTGATGAAATGTTCCTGGCTTCAAACGATTACTTCAAAGATGTTTTTGACAACTATGTAAGTTTTGTAGTAAACGGTCAGCAATTCTACACAATAGAATACACTAAAAACTACATATTCTTGTTTTTGCATTTGTATAAGCATTTTATCACTTTCGGCGTAGGTATCCGTCAGATAATCGACCTGCTTATGTTTAAAGAAAAATATGGCCAGCTTATAGACTGGAACGAAGTTGAACGAGTTATAAAATCAAAATCACTATGGCAGTTTTATGAGGACTTGATTGCCATTGGTAACGAGTACCTTGGATTTTCTTTCCCGGATATTCACGGAAGCAAAAATATAGATATGCTCCTTGAAGATATTGAGAAATCCGGCACATTCGGTACCACTAGCAAAGAACACGCAAAAAGTTCAGCTTTTATAGACTCAGCAATGCTTTCAGAGGGCGGCGATCAGAGCAAAATTTCAGTACTGTTTCCACCTTATGACAAGATGAAAATAGGCTATCCTGTACTCTATAAAATGCCATGGCTTTTGCCTTTCATGTGGATAAAGCGTCTTTTCAAATACTTCATTAAACTGTTCAATAAAAAAGACCGCAATTCTATTTCAGAATCCAAAGATATTGCCAATGAAAGACTAAAACTGCTTAAAAAATACAATATAATTAAATAAACTTATTGTTATACAAAAATAATCCCGACAGATTTACTGCCGGGATTTTTATATGTACATTACTTCACTTTAACGCTCTTTGTTGCAAAAGCTCCATTAAATGTTGTTCCGTTTATGGTTCTGTATGCTCTGACTGTGAAGTAATAATACGTTCCGTCAAAGTAATAACCTGCATATTCAAATGTAGTATCATCTTTTACTATCCAGAATACATACACGCCTTCAGCTGTAGGAGTGCAGCACTGTCAATATTCTGATAAGCATATATATATATATATGCTAAAATAAAACTAAGCCATTTTCCGCCGCCTATATATATCTGCTGCAACGCTTCTGTTGCAAATCTACAAAAGTTTTAATAATTTTGCCCTGAATCCCTTGACATAGTTTGTGTTTTGTGATATAATAATTTTTGCAATGTTAATGCCGGTGTGATGGAATTGGCAGACGTGCTGGACTCAAAATCCAGTGGTAGCGATACCGTGTCGGTTCGACCCCGACCACCGGCACCAATAAAAAAATGTCCGTTATCAGTTTTTGATAACGGATATTTTTTGTTAATTTGTAAAAAAGCTGCCGCATTTATTATGCAGCAGCATTTTGGTGGAGATGAGGAGAATCGAACTCCTGTCCGAAAATCAATCCCCATGAATTTCTACGAGTATATTCTGTTATTCCGGAAAATCCCGTTCCCTTGCAAAAAGGCAAGCAGACACGCCTTTATGCTTGGTAGGCTGAAATACATTGAAAAGTTACAGCCATGGCTTAACAACGTTCACCACTAGTCGGCGCCTTTACCTAAGCCGTGGTACTCAAAGGCAAGACGAGCAGCAATTAAGCAGCTGCTAATTCAAAATTATCGTTGTCGTCTAATTTTAAAACGTACGCCGTTTTAAGAGTGTGCGCTCCTCTACTCGCTTATCATGCTTCATAATCCCCGTCGAAACCATTGCATCCCCATAGTATCAAGGTTTTAGTCAATCTTTACCTCTCGCGTTCTTTCATTGCTCTTTCAATGTCACGCTGAGCCGCACGCTTCGCCATGTCATCCCGCTTGTCGTGAAGTTTCTTGCCTTTGCATAAACCAAGAGCCAGCTTGACTCTGCTTCCTTTGAAATATAAAGACATGGGAATAAGCGTCAGACCTTCCTGCTTTACCTTTCCCAGAAGTCGGTTAATTTCTTTTTTGTGCAAAAGCAGCCTGCGTACACGCAAAGGATCACGATTGAAAATGTTTCCCTGCTCGTATGGTGAAATGTGCATTCCTTTTACCCACATCTCGCCGTCTTCAATAGTGCACCATGAATCTTTAAGGTTAACTCCCCCGTTGCGGATGGATTTTACCTCGGTGCCAACCAGCTCAATACCACATTCGATTTGCTCAAGAACAAAGTAATCATGCCGTGCTTTTCTGTTGTCAGCAATTTGTTTTGTCTCGCTTTTATTGATTGCCATGTTCTTTCACTCTCCTTAAATGGTTTGAACTTGATTATATCATTTTTTACAGCTCTTGTCAAGAAATTTTCTGCTCATAATATCATAAATATTGTCGGTTTGTGAGTAATGCATTACAAAGAGTTAAAGAACTTAGCCGAAAATTAAGACAGCATTCACATATTCGGAGAACGATTTCCGGCTCAGCGGACGCGTAGGAATATAATTGTACTTTCGACAAACTGACGACGAAAATTTAACATCTATCTGAATACGCTGTACCATATTTTTCATACGGCTTGACGGCGACGGGTAATTTGTGTTACAGTAGTATAATGGATTTGTTTACATCATTCACAGCTTAACTGTAACACAGACTGAGCTTTTCCGCTGCTTTTCTATATAATGTAACGCTTTTGTCAACCTACAAGTATCTGAAACATTTTTATATAAACATCTTGCAATTTTAGCTGATATGTTGTATAATGAAAAAGTAACTTTTGGAGACGTATCGAAGTGGTCATAACGGACATGACTCGAAATCATGATGCCCCTTGAGGGACGTGGGTTCGAATCCCACCGTCTCCGC
>JBJFBR010000184.1:7094-10121 GCA_051888545.1 Oscillospiraceae bacterium | reverse complement strand
ACGGTACATATTCCTCAATGGGATATGAGCTTAGCAGCGTTTCAGAGGACAGCTCGTCAACCGCAGATTCCTCAAGCAAGATTGAGTCGTCATCTCAGGCAGAAAGCTCATCTGAAGCAGAATCATCTTCACAGGTTGAAAGCTCATCAACTGTCGATTCATCAAGCAATACTGAAGATGTTATTTACGAAGAGGGAAAGATTCTGGCTCAGAAGGTTAAAGGTCAGACAAAATATCGTTCATTCTTAAATATTACAACTAAAGAAATCAGCAGCTTAGCAGATTCTGTTGTTCTGGAAAGATATATAAACGGCAAGCTTGTTCATACAGAAGAAATATCAGACGCATATAAATATTATATGTCGGGCAGTACAACCAAGCCTGCACCTAGCGGAACATATTATATGTTCTCATCATTGACTACAGTTAACACCGGTGACAGATTAGAAGATATTTATATTCTGAAAACAGCTGATAAGACAATCAAATACGGCAGAGTAATTCTGGAGGGTACAGCTGTTTCATCATCACAGGCTGACAGTTCATCAGCAGTTGAATCATCTTCACAGGCAGACAGCTCATCAGTTGCAGATTCAAGTTCAGCTGCAGGAACAGTAACCACTATATATGAGGGCTCAGATGAAATTTCGTGGACTCAGATTACGGTTACTGACATAACAACTGTGTCAAATGCAAAAGCAGGAGATACTATCACTATTGAGACTTCTGGAACAGGAGAATATGGAAATCAAGAGCTTCAGATAGCAAATTCGGATTGGCAGCATTTGGTTTCAGGCAATGCAACAGGTACTGACGGAAAATTTGTTATAACTCTTACAGCTGAGACTGCTCAGTATGTAAACAATGCCAAAGGATATACTGTTATGGGTACTCCGGGATTGATTTTAAACAAGATTTCTCTTAGTTCAAAATAATAAGTATTGTTTAATTTAATAGACTGAAAACCGCTTAAAGAATAATCTTTGGCGGTTTTCTTTCGTCTTGATATGTAAATTGACAAAGATAAATAATGATGATATAATATAGGTGAATCAGAGCATTTTGGCTAAACTTATGAAATATATTTGCAAAATTTATATATTAATCTAATATGTGGGATAAATACTAAATGAAATTAAGGGGTATAATATGCAACAATCAGATAATAATTTGGATTTTATAGATGTGCTGAGTGAAAATCTTGAAAAGGGAAATATTGATGAGGCTGCCCTCAGAATATCTGAGGCATTTGACAGGTTGGGCAATGCCTGTACTATCTCTGCCCTTGCAAGAAAATATTGGTACACTCCTGAAAAAATAGCTGAATTGTTGCCGTTAAATAACCTGAAATATACTAAACGTACTGACGGACCTAAGGTGATTGCAGCATATTATCGGAATATCAAAAACGGCGGTGCACAGCGTGTAGCAGCTGAGCTGTGCAATATCTGGGGCAGTATAAAAAACCAGTCGGGCGAAGCTGCATATAAGGTGATTTTGCTCACCGATGAACCTGCCGATGATAATGATTATGAAATCAATGCAAATGTAAAAAGAGTTGTACTTCCCGACAGACTTTCTGCCTGCGAGAATTATGCAGACCGTTTTGCTGCATGGGAAAAGGTTATTGCAGATAATAAAATTGATATTGTGGTATCGGGAATGTGGGTGGACCGCGTTACTTTCTGGGATATGCTTGCGGTAAAATCCCAGCCGTCACATCCTGCTTTTATAGTTCACGAACATTGCTTTTGTGCTGTTCCATATACCTTTGAAGGAAGTACGGCATACAGCATCAGCTGTATGTACCGCATATGTGACGGAGTTGTGGCATTGACTGAGTGTGATGCCAGATATGCAGGCTGTTTTGCACCTTGTGTAATACAAATAACAAATCCTTTAACATTACCGCAGACTGAGGTTACTAATGATAATTTCTCGTCCCATACGCTGGTTTGGTGCGGAAGATTTTCCAAAGAAAAAAATCCGCTGGATATGATTGAGGCGATGAAAAATCTTGTGGAAAAATATCCCGATGCAGTTGTATATATGGTGGGAAGCGGAAATGATGATACGATAACGGAGAGAATAAACAGTTCCATTAAAGAATATCATCTTGAGAAAAATATTATTTTAACCGGCTTTACAAAAACTCCTGAGGTTTACTATAAAAAAGCGGCAGCTTTTGTTACAACGTCTTCATACGAAGGCCTTCCACTCACTCATTTTGAGGCTCTTTCATACAAACTTCCTGTAGTGGGTTATGATCTTCCCTGGCTGCCTCAATTTCAGGACGGCAGGGGAATTGTTGCTGTTGAGCAGGGCTCTCCCGGTCGTTTAGCAGATGCCATTGCCGAGCTTTTTGAAAATCCTGACAGGATTAAAAAGATGGGGGAAGAGGGATACGAACTATTAAAGGAAATTCAATCGGAAGACATCAGCGAAAAGTGGAATGTATTTTTCAATCAGATCAATGATGAGCAGGGCAGTAAGTCCGATGATAACAAAACTGTTGAAATATTGTTGAAATACATAACAATGTTTCAGAATTCTGCGAAAGAAAAAATCCGTGAAAAGCTGAAAAATTCTGATGCAGAAAAAAAGAATCTGAGCGATAAGCTGGAGAAAGCATATGAGGATAAATCTGAGCTTAAAAGAAAACTGCAGAAGACATATGATGAGAAATCGGAAATCAACGAAAAACTTCAGCGTACATATAAGGAAAAGTCGGAATTAAATAAAAAGCTGCAAAAAGCTTATGAGGAAAAATCAGAAATTAATAGAAAACTTCAAATAACTTATCAGGAAAAAGCAGAGCGAGGCAGAAAAATCAGTGAACTGGAAGAATATAAGGCCATGTATGAACGCACTTTTACATATAAGCTGAAAAAGCTTGCCAAAAAAATATTAAAACGAGAATAAAAAAGAGGACGACCGCTGAGTCGTCCTTTTTATTCTATATTGTAACATTATACAGTTGGCATCAGTCACGGAAATAAATATCTCTGGTGTAAAGCTTGTCCTTGA
>JBJFBR010000184.1:0-6994 GCA_051888545.1 Oscillospiraceae bacterium | reverse complement strand
TACAGTTGGCATCAGTCACGGAAATAAATATCTCTGGTGTAAAGCTTGTCCTTGACATCTTTCAGATTTTCGTCATAACGGTTGGCAACAATAACAGTAGATAATTTCTTGAATTCATCTAAATCCTTAACTACTTTTACGCCGTAAATGCTGTCATCTTTGAGGGTAGGCTCGTAAATAACAATATTTACATTCTTTTGCTGGAAACGCTTCATTACACCTAAAATCGCACTCTTTCGGAAGTTGTCCGAACCTGATTTCATTGTAAGACGATAAATACCTATGGTATAGTCATCACCGCCTGCTTTTTCAGCAGCTATCTTCATAACACGGTCGGCAATGTAATCCTTACGTGTTTTGTTGGAGTCAACAATAGCGTCAATGATGTTTTCAGGAACACTCTCGAAATTAGCACGGAGCTGCTTTGTGTCCTTTGGCAGACAGTATCCGCCGTAACCGAAGGAAGGATTGTTGTAATGAGTTCCGATTCTTGGGTCAAGTCCCATACCGTTGATGATCTGACCGGCATTCAAACCGTTGATTTCAGCATAAGTGTCAAGTTCGTTTATAAATGATACTCTGAGTGCAAGATATGAGTTTGCAAAAAGCTTAACAGCCTCTGCCTCAGTAAGATTTACAAATAATACATCTATGTTTTCTTTGATTGCGCCCTGCTGTAAAAGCTCTGCAAACTTGTGAGCCTTTGCAGTAATCTCATCGTCAGCCTCTTTAGGGATACCTACAATAATTCTTGAAGGGTAGAGGTTGTCGTATAAAGCCTTTCCTTCTCTTAAAAATTCAGGAGAGAAAATTATACGGTTTGTATTGTATTTTTTGCGGATGCTTTCGGTATATCCTACAGGCACAGTGGATTTTATTACCATAAGCGCTGTATCGCTGCAGGCAAGAACCTGTTCGATTACCGCTTCAACAGATGAAGTATCAAAATAATTCTTTTCCTCGTCATAATTTGTAGGAGTTGAAATAATAACGAAATCAGCTTTTTTGTAAACTGAATTTCCGTCTAATGTGGCTGTAAGGTTCAAATCCTTGTTAGCCAGATAATCGGAAATTTCCTTGTCCACAATAGGAGATTTCTTGTTGTTTATCATTTCTGCTTTTTCAGGAATTATATCAACTGCATAAACCTCGTTGTTCTGTGCGAGTAAAATTGCATTTGAAAGTCCTACATAACCTGTTCCGGCAACTGCTATTACCATAATTTATCACACCACTTTTTTAAAATTTTCTGTAAATTAAAAGCTTTGAATCAGTTATTTTTGCCTTTTACCAAATCTCTTACTTTTCTTGGTACTGCTGTTATCTTGCGTCCCACACGGAATGAAACCGAGTTGCGCATATCGTCAAATTCATGCTGCAATGATGAAAGCTTTGAAACATCCTGCTTTGCCATAACCATGCTGTAATAACCGTCAGGATTTTTCATAATAAGCTGAATTCTGTTCCAGCGGAAATCATCAAAAACAGATCTGTCAAGCTCGCCCAGCTGGTCAGCTCTTTTGAATTCTTCAGAAAATCTGTAAATGTATTCCTTTTTGAAACTGTCGCTTATTCTTTGTATTGTGTTCATATAGTTTCCGTACTTTTTGAACCAGTACATATATTTGAATCTTTCCCAGAGTTCAGGATATTCCATTAAAATCTCACGAATGTAATCGTATTCAACATTCATGCAGTAAACTTTGTTCGGATTTGATACAGAGGAGTTTGGATTGTCTCGTCTGTTCATATAATACGGAGTATCCAGAATCATTGCACGTTTGCCGAAAACAAAAGTCTGGAACCAGAAACCGTTGTCCTGGAAAGACGCACCGGGAGTTTCGTGATGACGGATATGGTGCTCGTCAAGGAAGGATTTCTTGTATATACCGCTCCATGTATTCATTATATATCTCAAAGCGTCAGGTGTATGGCTTGGGTCAAATACCTTGTTATAATCTTCCGGATTTTCTGAAAGATGATTGTAAACCAGACTCATATCGCCGGTTTGGTCATTTGTTTTGAAACGGTAGAAATCTGCTTTGACAAAATCCAGGTCAAATTCCTTTGCCTTGTTGTATAAATCCTCATACATATTAAGGGGTACAAAATCGTCAGGCTCTACTATACCGATGTATTCGCCTGTAGCTTTTTCCATGCCTATATTCATGGCAATTCCATAACCGCCGTTTTCCTTGTCTACAAGAATAATTCTTTTGTCTTTTTCGGCATACCTTTTAAGAATTTCCAATGAACCGTCTGTTGAGCCGTCGTTAATACAAATTATTTCAATATCATGTAAAGTCTGTCTGGTAACAGATTCCATACACTGTACCAGATAGTTCTCAACATTAAAAGTTGGTATAATAATAGAAACCTTAGCCATTATAAAATCCCCTCACTATCAGAAATTAATTTTTCTTTTCCCTTAAAAAATGCTTGTATGCTGTTTTCAAGCTTGCTGTCTGAATTACCGTTTTTAAGTTCATTTTTGCTCCATACAGCAATATCTGAAAGCTGCTGCTCCAGAAGCTTTCTTTCAGTAATCTCATCTAAATCAAGCTCTTTGGAAAGACCTTTTAACAGTTCATAATTATAGGTAAGCTCGTCAAAATGCTTTTCAGCATTTACTGAAGAATTGCAGTTGACCTTGTGATTTACAAGCTTGGTTCTTGAAATCATAAATTTCTCGGCTTTCATACAAACCGTAACATAAAAAGCAAGTTCAGATGAATGTTCCCAATTTGAAAATCTTATATTATTCTGCTGAAGAAATTGTCTTTTATATAATCCGTTCCAAGCCTCAGATGAGATTTTAAACATCTTTTTAGGGAAACCGTGGAAGCTGACAAGAGATTCATTAAGCATTCTGTCTGTTTCTTCCAGCGAGTAAAGCGGATTGTTTATTTTTTTGCCTGTGCTGATGTCTATAGCGTTGGCAGCAGCTTTCAGGCAGTCTATATCGTTTTTGTGTGCAAGCTTATAAAGCTTTGAATACGCCGTTGGTTCAACGGTATCTTTTCCGTCAAGAAAATGAATATACTGACCGTTAGCCGAATCAATACCCATATCCAATATTTGTGCTTCTGATAATTTTGTCTTGCTGAGAACTGCTGTCACATTTGGATATTTCTCTGCATATCCCTTGATAATATCAGCACTGCCGTCATCAGAACAGTTGTCTATGCAAATCACTTCAAGAGAAATATCCTTGCTGTTCAGAATGCTGTCAAGGCAGTTTTTCAAGCTGTCACCGCAGTTGTCGGAAATAACTGCTGCAGAAATCTTTGTTGTATATTCCTTTGCAGAATATTTTATAATATCCGCACCCTGCTTGTATTCATTCAGGTCATAGAAATAATCAGCAGGCTTGCCCTTGATACCTAAGTCCTCAAACCATTCGTTGTGGAGCTTGTCGTAAAGCTTATAGTAGCAATCTCCTGTTATGGTATTGATATTCCAAAGAGAAAAATGCAAAGCATAGTTTATATAATCTCTTTCAAGTTCCTTGTAAAGTCCTGCATTTTTCAGATTATCTCTCAGCTCTTTCAGTGCATTGTAAAAACAGAACCAGGATTTTTCTCTGGTATTTGAAAGAGATGAACCGTTGTTTCTTCTCTGATGTGCAAGAACATCGGTGATATATGTTATCTTTTTGGCAAGCACAAGAGCAGTGAACACAAAACGCATATCATTGCTTGTTCTTTGTTCCTGGAACGTGAGATTGTTTTTCAGGACAAATTCTCTGTCATAAAGCTTGTCCCATGCCCAGCCCACAAATGTTTTAAAAACGTTTCCTGTAATAGCTCTGAAATTAAACGGAGTATAGGGCGGAAGGGTGTTAAGACGCATAGTATAGTCGGCGCTGCGGTATGTCTGGGTATCGTTAAGATACTGATTGCAGCGGAAAACCACAAAGTCCGCTTTGTCAGCTGCTATTTTTTCCACAGCCTTTTCCAGCATTGTTTCTTCAAAAAAATCATCGGAATCCAAAAAAGAAAGATATTTTCCCTTTGCAATTTTCAAGCCGTTATTTCTTGCGGCACCTGCACCGGCATTCTTTTGTTTCAGACAAATAAATCTGCTGTCTGCTTTTGCATATTCTTCGAGAATTTTTCCCGAACTGTCGGTCGAACCGTCGTCAACGCATATTATCTCAATATCTTTGAGAGTCTGATTTTTTACGCTGTCAAGGCACTGCCTTAAATATTTTTCGCAATTGTAAACCGGTATAATTACAGAAACAATCGGTTGTTCCATTTTTTCACTTCCCAGTAATTAATAATTTTTATACTAAACACTACAATAGACGAGTTAAAGCCCACGTATTGTATTTATGATTTCCTTAACTAAATTTTTTGCTGTACGCATACATCTTTCAGGCATAGAACCGTCTGAGATATGCAGCTTTATTTTGCTTATACTAAGCTCGCTCTGAGTTTTTGCAAGTCTGATTTTATATTCTTTATTCTGTTTTCTCAGGCTGCGTATTTTTTGCTCATCCTTATAGCTTATGCACAGTCTTTCACGATATAGATTATTCAGTTCATTTGCTCTGTAAAGCAGGAAATTTTCATAATCTCCGCTGAGAACATAGTGTAATCTTTCAAGATTCTTATTGTCAACATTCTGCTTATAGAAATACTCGTCATTATGTCCAAGAATATCCAGGCTTTCAAATATTTCATCTTTCAGAGCATTAAAAATCAGTTTTTGTGATTGATTGAAATCCGCTGTATTAAGATTTGCAATACATCCGTCCAGAGCGTGATTTACGAAGCTTTGCTTGACATCTTCATAAAAACCATTTTCCTGCAAAAAGTCTTTTAATGCAGCAAAAGCCTTGTAGAAATCAAGAGGTGCTTTACTGTTGCTTGCCTGACAGCTGCCGCTTAATCTTACTCTGTATTTTACAAGATATTCATTAACGCAGGTTATTCTATCGGCAAGCATCAAAGCCCTGCAGGTGAAATACAGGTCATTGGTACGCATTATTTCCTGAAAACGCAGACCGTTTTTCTCAATAAAGCTTCGCTTGAATATTTTATTCCAGGGCCAGTTATGGAATGTATTGAAAATATATTCCGGCATATCCTTCCAGCAAAAGACTTCTTTTTTCGGAAGGTTTTCTGTTCTTAGTCCGCAAACTTCGTCGGTTACCCCGCCGGTGGATTCGTGCCAGAACCTTACGGAACATACGGCAATATCAGAATCTGTGCCTTTGCACTTTTTATACATTTTTTCCACAAATTCAGGTTCCATAAGGTCGTCTGAATCGAAGAACATTACATATTCGCCGTGAGCGTTTTCCAGACCGGTATTTCGTGCTGCTCCGCCTCCGGAATGGCTGTTCTGAAAGATTTTGACACGAGCATCTCTTTTTTCATACTCACGAAGTATTTTCATAGAATTATCCTGTGAGCCGTCGTCCACAAAAATAATTTCCGTATTTTTAGCTGTTTGTCCGACAATGCTGTCTGCACATTCACACAAATATTTTTCTGAATTGTAAACAGGCACAATAATAGAAACATCAATCATAAAAAGCACCTCGAACTATACTTTTAATGGTAAATACCACAAGAAACTATTTGAAAATATCAAAGCTTTTCAAAAATTATACAATATTATAAAATTATATTATATCCAATATATTGTAACACAATGTATTACCAATGTCAAGTCGTATAACACATATCCGGGGTGTTCAGGGGATTCAGACAATATGGATTTTTTTGAATAATCTGCCCCATGGACCGGAGCGGAGAAGACTTCCCCAAAGCAGCGGAAGCACCAGACCGATAACGGTATAAATTATCCACCAGCCGTTTTGTTCACTGTAAAGAGGATAATATGACAAAACATTTGCAACAGTGATTTTTTCGTGATTCAGCAGCATCTGAGCGATAATTCCCACTCTGAAAAATACAAACTGCCAGATGAGAATATCCATTGAACGCTTTCCGAGGTACATAAACATCTTGTTGATTTTTCTGATGATAACGTTTGACTTTTTTTCCATTGCCCGACAGAAATACAGCAAAGCATATGACATCATAAAAGCTCCCACAACAAACAGCAAAGGATATTTATATTCATTGCCTCCCATATTGGCGGAATTATACCGTCCGATTACTATAAAAAACATGAGACATATTAATGCCATGCTAAAGCTGCTGCATTTTGAAAGCTCTGCCTTGTTGTCTTTAATGAACACTCCCACAGCGAAGAACATGGCAAGTATAAGTGTTCTGCTGAGCATATATCTGAAATTGATATCGAAACCGATTATTCCGATTACTATAAATAATCCAAGCATTATAAGCTGCTTGTATTCCGATTTCGGTACTGCTGTATCTATTATTTTATAGAGAACCGATATAACAAAAAGTGAACCTAAAAACCAGGTGGCACCGAAGAACTGTCCGTCTTTTGAAAGGGTAAGAATAATCTCAAAGCACCGTTTGATGAAATCGCCGATCTGGTATGAGCCTTGTATTGCAGTAACAAGGAAACCAAGCAGATTCCATGCAACAAAAGGTATATAAAGGCTTTTGATTTTTTTTATAATATAATCTTTAACAGAATCTTTTGAATTATAGAGAAGTCCGGATATAAGCACAAAAAACGGCATATGGAACTGATATATATAATCCTGAAAAGGTGCTTTGGCGTGTGCCCATACCACCAGAAAGATTCCTAAGCCTTTAGCTATATCCAGATATTCGATTCGTTTTTTGGGCGGCGCTTTTGTATTAGCGGCTGCTGTTATCTCACTCATTATTTTTTCTCCTGATATTTTTTATTATTCGCTTAAATAAGCTATTATAACTTAAATTATACCATATTATTTCGCAAGTTGCAACTTGTGAAAATTCAACAGAACTGCTAAAAAAAGGCATAAAAATGATATTGCGTCAGTGAGGGCAGACAGATTGATTTTAAAAACATGAAATATATATTTGTTTTTATGAAAAAGCATACAAAAGGCTAT
>JBJFBR010000183.1:0-1821 GCA_051888545.1 Oscillospiraceae bacterium | reverse complement strand
ATACCGCCTTCAAAAATTATTTTTTCAAGAATTTCTGCTCTATACATACTGACCTTAGTTTTTAATCTTCTGTTTATGGTTCCCGCTTATGCAGCATACATAAATGTTACAGGCATTATCTCAGTATTATCCATAGTGTTATTTACTGCAACAATATTTTTACTGTCATTGATTTCTGTGGGATTTTCATGTATTATTGGATGGATCATCTCGCTGATCCTATCCAGAATCAGCAATAAGAGTATTGTTTCAGTTGTAATCTCATTTGTGTTTTTTGCAGTATATTTTTATGTTTATTACAATATAAATGACTTGCTGAAAATCATAATACAAAACAGCAATGCAATAAGCAACAAAGCAAAAATTTATCTTTACCCTTTATATCAAATGGGACTTGGAATAACAGGAAATATACTGCCGTTTTTAATTTTTTCAGCTATAGCTATTGCATTTTTTGGAATTGTATACTGGGTAATTGCCCATAATTTCTTCAAAATAGCTACAGCTCATCACAGCTCTGCAAAAATTAAATACAAAGAAAAATTGCTTAAAGTACGTTCTGATAAAAGCACTTTATTGCATAAAGAACTGCTGCATTTTAAAAACAGTCCGACTTATATGCTCAACTGCTCTTTAAGTTCAATTTTACTTATTGCCGGAACAGTTTTTGCAGTTATAAAAAGCAGCAGCATTAAAATATTCCTTGAAGAAGCTGCTCCTTTAAAGCCATATGCTGCATTAATGATTTGCGGCATAATCTGCTTTATGGTTTCTATGAACATTATTACAACACCGTCTGTTTCTCTTGAAGGCAAGTCAATATGGATTCTGCAGTCGTCACCTATCAATATCTGGAATGTTTTCAAAAGCAAAATCAATTTGCACTTGATTATAACTTTGCCTCCTGCAATAATTGCAGCAGCAGTTACAAATCTTATAATGGGAATAGGCATTCCGGATACTATACTTGTAACTGTTACGGTTATAGCATATACATTTCTAACAGCAGTTATAGGCTTAGTCATTGGTCTTAAAAAACCTAATCTTAACTGGACAAACGAAGCCATTGTAATTAAACAAAGTTTTAGTGTTTTCGCATCTATGATGATAAACTTTGCTATAATAACTGCTCTGAGCATTTTATTTATATTGCTGCACAATTTTATAAACGCCGAAGTCTTCTGTCTTATCAGTATTGTATTGTTTTCAGTATTTTCAGCCTTTCTGATGCATAATCTTAAAACAAAAGGTGTAGAAAAGTTCAAATCACTTTAAGATTATATAATATCACATCAAAAGTTCTATTATATATACTTTCAGACTGCTGATTGACTATATTTTATTTTAATGCTATAATTATTGTAAAGTTTTGAAAGGACATTATGAAGTTATGGATATAAATAAGATTTTAGCACAGGAATTTCATCTTAAACAACAGCAGGTTGACAACACTGTGGCACTTATTGATGATGACAAAACTATACCTTTTATTGCAAGATACAGAAAAGAAGTAACAGGTTCTCTTGACGATACAACTCTAAGAGAACTTTATGACCGACTTCAATATCTGAGAAATCTTGAAAAACGCAAAAGCGATATTATTGCATCTATAACCGAACAAGGAAAAATGACTGATGAACTGGCATTGGCTATAGAAAATGCCAGCACTCTTGTTGAAGTTGAAGATATTTACCTGCCGTATAAACAGAAAAGGAAAACAAGAGCATCTGCAGCAAGAGAAAAAGGACTTGAACCTTTATCTGAATTGATTTTTGCACAGAATCCTGACACAGATCCTCAGGAAGAAGCAAAAGCATTTAT
>JBJFBR010000182.1:0-1823 GCA_051888545.1 Oscillospiraceae bacterium | reverse complement strand
ATGAAAGCACATTTTATAATCTGTATCATTACAACCCTGCTTTATCTCATACTTTACTACAGAAAGCGCTGTGCATATTATCTTTTGATAATGCTTGGCATTGACCTTACTTTTATCACACAAATCTGGACAGCAACACCTGTTATAGTGGGCTTGTTAATAGCAGAAATTGCAATTATAATTGCAGCTTTTGTTTCTCTCAGCAAATACAACAAGAAAATAAAAGCACAGCAGGCAGACGAAATACAAGCCGCAAAAGCAATGCAGACAGCGCAAAAGGCTGCTGAAAAAGCACAAAATGCAGAAGACAAAAAGATTATAGACAACGCCTTTAACGAGGACGACAAGTAATGAAAATTGTTATCCTTGACTCTGAAACAATAACACGAAACGATGTTTCCCTTGACGGCATAACCTCTTTGGGAGAAGCCGTGGTATACGGATTTACTCCCAACGAAGAAGTCGCAGAACATATCGGTGACGCCGATGCGGTAATCTGCAACAAGTGCCTTATTACAGAAGAAGTTTTTGAAAGATGCCCGAACTTAAAATATGTGGGGCTTTTTGCCACAGGCTATAACAATGTAGATACAGAGGCTGCCGGAAGGCACGGGGCAGTTGTCTGCAACGTTCCTTCATATTCGACCAACGCAGTTGCACAGCATACTTTCGCACTGATTCTGAATTACTACAACAAGATATCGGAATATGCTCAGGCAGTTGCCGATGGAGCATGGGTAAACTATAAGCTTTTTTCATACTTCGGTATACCCACAGCCGAGCTTGCAGGAAAAACCATAGGCATTGTAGGATACGGTGCTATCGGCAGAAAGGTTGCACAGCTTGCAAAAGCCTTTGATATGAATGTTCTGACCTATACACGTTCACCTCAGAAGGTAACAGACGGTACAAAAGTATGCAGCTTTGACGAACTTCTGCAGAATTCGGACGTGGTCACACTCCACTGCCCTCTTACAAGCGAAAACAACAAAATGATAAATGCTGAGGCTCTGAACAAAATGAAAAGCTCGGCAATTCTTATAAACACTGCAAGAGGCGGACTTATGGACGAACAAGCAGTTGCCGACGCTTTGAACAGCGGCACTATTGCATGGGCATGTGTTGACGCCCTGACAAGTGAACCTATGAGAGAAGACTGTCCTTTGAGAAACGCAAAGAACTGCACAATTACCCCTCATGTGGCTTGGGCGCCAAGAGAAACAAGAATAAGACTTTTAGAAAAAGTAGCTGAAAATATACGCTGCTGGAAAGACGGCAAACCAATTAATGTAGTATCCGATTAAAAAGGAGAAAACTATGGAGCTTTGGGATTTATATGACAAAAACCGAAAGCCTTTAGGCAGAACGGTCATGAGAGGCGAAAAGCTTGAAGAAGGAGAATATCACGTCATTGTGAACGTATTATCCGTAAACAATGAAGGGAAAATCCTCATTACAAAACGTCATCCATATAAAAACTACGGCGGAATGTGGGAAATCACGGGAGGTGCTGCCATAAAAGGCGAAACCTCTGCCCAGGCTGCATCAAGAGAGCTTTTTGAAGAAACAGGACTTAAAGCAGCTCCCGATGAGCTCAGCTACAGCAGCACCCTCATAAGAACAAGAACAAGAAGTATTGTGGATTGCTTTTTATACAACGGAAATTTCTCGGAAAAGGATATAATTCTCCAGCCCGGAGAAACGGTGGACTATAAGCTTGTATCACCTTATCAGCTTAAACAAATGGCTGAAAAGCGGCAGTTTATATACTACACATACTTACGCATTAAAACTATGTTCCCTGATTTCTGGGACCGGTATGC
>JBJFBR010000181.1:8692-10149 GCA_051888545.1 Oscillospiraceae bacterium | reverse complement strand
CCTTTAACCTTCTGAGCTAAGATCTTGCCATCTTCATAAATAACATCATCAGTATTGCTTGATGAATCAACATTTGATGAGCTGTCTACTGTGCTTGAAGAATCTACTGTTGATGAGCTGTCAACTGTACTTGAGGAATCTACTGTGCTTGAAGAATCTACTGTTGAGCTTTCATCAGGAACGCCGCCCACATAAAGATCAACTCTTGTCAATGTTGCGAAGCAACCCTTAACAATCAAACCATTCTTAACTGTATCAATTACATCGTCAGTGATTGTGAAGTCTGCATAAAGCTTATCAGCTGAAACTACAGGATAACCGAATTCAGCAATATCATTCCAATCTGAAGTCTGAAGTGTAACCTTTGCAGGTGCATCGTCAGTACCTGTAGGATCAGAAACTGTAACTCTGATTACATCGCCAACCTGAACATTAGCAAGTTTCTTAGCAGATATTTCATAATAACCATCAGCAGACCAGTTACCAAAGTCGATTGAACCCTTATAAAGGTTAGTTACTGTTGAACCCTGGCTTGATGAATCTGTATTTGATGAAGAATCAGCCTTTGATGAGCTATCTGTCTTTGAAGATGAATCAACTGTTGAGCTGTCATCATGAATTACATCTCCGTCAGGAACAAATGTGATGCTGTTAATGTATGCATACTGTCCCTTAAATCCGAGTTCTGAAGCACCAGCAAGAAGCTTTGCTGTATCTGCTGTCAAAACAATTTCAGCAGTTGAGTCTGTTGCATCAAAATCAACAGCTTCTAGATCAGGATCATTTGTAATAGGCATCTGATTCCAGCTGCCGTCGTTAACTAATGGAGCTTTTGCAAAGAACTGAATCTGTGCTACTTCCTTAGCAGGAATGTCATCGTAAGGGATATAATCAATTACAATCTTATCTCCGGCCTGAGCAAACTGTACTCTTGTAACATCTGCTGCAATTTCTTTTGTCCAGCCTTTTTCACCTAAATCACCTGAATCTGCATCAGGAGCTGTGTAGATGTTTGAAACTGTTCTGAACACGCTTTCAGAACCAGGAGCATAGTATGAAATCTTAGATACTTCAGCATCAATTGACTTGAATACCAAAGTAGTTGCTGTGCTGAGTCTTTCAGCATTGTCAGCTGACAAAGTAATCGCATACTTAGTCAACTTCTTCCAAAGACTGAACTGTTTGTTTTCACTGCTGTTTACAGTCTCTGTAAGTGAATTATAAGTAGAACCGTTTTTAGCACTGATCTGAATCTGTGAAGTTTCAGAATTGCCTTGAGCTGTTGATGTATATTCAATTACAAGGAAGCCGCCTTCCTCTGCTTCAGGAACATTGTCAACATCACAAATCTGTTCTTCGTTCCAAGTTGTGCAAATCGGATCGCCTTCCCAGATAACTACAGGATCAGCAACAGGAGTTACAACACTTGAAGCGTCTGTCTTTGAAGATGAGTCAGC
>JBJFBR010000181.1:0-8444 GCA_051888545.1 Oscillospiraceae bacterium | reverse complement strand
AGTCAGCCTTGCTTGAGCTATCAGCCTTTGAAGATGAGTCAGCCTTGCTTGAGCTATCAGCCTTTGAAGATGAGTCAGCCTTGCTTGAGCTGTCTGAACCATCCGGTGGATAGTATGTAATACATGTAATTGTTGTATTTTCATTACCTTTGAGCTGGATAGAAGCCAATGAAGATAATGTTGCAGCCTGAGTAGCAGTAAGTTTAACCTGAATTAATGAATCATCTGCAGGAAGCTTGAAGTAATCGTTCTTACCGTCTGAGTAAGTAACGCTGCTGTACAAAACGCCCCAGCCCCAATTTCCTGAAGAATCCTGTACGCTTCCGGCTACCTGTACTGCACCGTCTTCGCTGTTTGACAATTCATATTCAATTTCGAGGATGCCGCCTTCAGCAGCTGTAAGCATTGTAGCCTTTGTATCAACTGACTTATTCCAGTTCAATGCAGCTGAACCATTGTACAATTCAACAGGGTCTGTATCAACATAAACTGAGCCGCTGAAAATAGAACACTGCTCAGATGTAGCCTTAATACCGTTTGTACCATTTATGAGCTTTTCGCCCCAGTCAGAGCTGTATGAGCTTCCTGCCCAATCGTTTGCAATATCAAGATATTCAACTCCGCCTCCGTTGCCATACCATGACCAACCGAAATATCCGATGCCGTCACTTTGACATTTCTGCATGATGTAATCTTCATCAACATCACCGTCAGAATGATTATAACCAAACTCGCCTACAATAATAGGATAGCCTTTTGATCTTACGCCGTTAAGTACAGAGTTAATTGTGCTCTGTGAACCGCCTGCTGAGCCATACATATGAATTGAGAAAACAGTATTGCTGTTAGGGTCAGCCTGAGCTACTCGTCCGCAATAGCTTGGAAGACTCTTATAGTCCTGTCCGTAACCGGGAGCATCTACTACGAACATATTGTCAATGCCTTCGCCACGAAGTGTTTCAATAGCACTAGCATATGCACTAGCCCATGTAGAACCATTGCCCCAGTCTTTGTACCATTCATTAGCAATGTTTACAATAACATACTTTTCGTATTTCTTCAGAACATCTTTGAGTTCAACCCAGTAATTAACTGCTTTCTGAAGTTTTGAAGTATCGTTTGTTCCTGTTGCGTCATGAACTTCAAACATAGGAACGATCTTATTAGCTATACAAAGCTGAATAAGCTGTGTTACTGTATTAGCATCATCTTTGTTATAGTCATCGCCGTAACTAAGTACGATTCTGATTGCATTTGCACCTGTTCTTGCAATAGCAGGAATTGCTGTTGCAGCCTTGTCCTTATACCATGCATGTGCATGGTTGATACCACGCATAACGAATTCATTACCGTTAGCATCATAGATTTTTGTTCCTGTGGTATAGAAACCTTCAGTAGTACCTTCACCTGAGTACTCATCAGCACTTGCAGTTGTTCTAGGCATTGCTGTAAATACAAAGCCAAAGATCATTGCAAATGCAAGGAACATACTTATTACCTTATTGAGGGTAACTTTGCTTTCCATTTCTCTAATCATCCTTTCAAAAAATAACGAACATTTGATTTTAGGCATAATTACCTATATCCGTAATTTTAGTATAACAAACAATCTTAAAAATGTCAATAATACTTTATTTATTTTGTTAATAATGTAAAATCTCTATTATTTACTTTGTGCAAAACTAACAATAAATTTGTTAATATCGTAAGAAATTCTTAGCATTAAATGTAAATAATATACAAAAGCACTTTTGACCGTGCAAAAGTGCTTTTTCTTAGTTATTTTCCTTGGCTTAGCTTGATATATCTGATATCTTTTCCGATAAAACTTATGGGATAAAAACATCCTGTAAGTCTTGAAATTATTCGTTCATTGTATTTTTGCGTAAGCTCATTTCTTTGCAAATTAGTTGATACTATTGTAGGCTTATTAAGATTAATTCTGCTGTTTATAATATTGTATACTGCCGATTCGGTAAAGCTTGTCTGAAATTCAGAGCCAAGATCGTCAAGAATAACCAGCTCTGCATTTATAACAGTATCCATTGTATTTCCTTCACAGCGATTAAAATGCTCATCTTCTATTTTTCGCAGGATATCAACCGATGATGCAAATACAACGCTTACTCCTTTGTTCAACAGTTCATTGGCAATACATGATGACAAAAATGTTTTTCCCAGTCCGGTCTTTCCAAAAAAGAATAGTGACGGGCTTTTCTCATTGAATTCTTTAGCATAGTTTTTGCAGAATTCATATACCACTGACATTTTCTCTTTAGCCGACACGCCGTTTTCAATGATTCCGTCATAATAATCAAGCCTGAATTCTGAAAAATCATGCAGCTGCACAAGGCAGTTTTTATTAAGCTCTTCCACAGTATATTTGCTTAAAAGCTCGTTAAAACAAGAACATCTTTTTCCTTCAACATATCCTCTGTCCATACATTTTTTACAATAATACGGCACATCAAGATAGTTCTCATCACCCTTGATTTCCAACAGCATACGCTTTATTGTCATCTGCGTATTAAGATTTTCTTTTTTCATCTTCTCTATAAGTTCTGCACTATTGGGAGGATTTCTTACTATCAATTTCATAAACTCCATTGATGTGCTTTTTATCTTATTATTGAGCAAGTCTATTTCCGGTGCAATTCGGGAAATTTCTTCACATCTTCTCCTGTTTTCATCTTCTGCAAAATGTCTGCGTCGTTCAATTTCCTGCTCAGCCTTTTCAAAAGCTTCTCTGCTGTAATTCATTACTGCTTGTCACCTCCGGCACTATTGGGGTTAAAATTCAGTGCAAAATTTTCCCACTCGTCCAAGTCATAGGAAGTATTTTTATTTTCTTTGCTTTCAGATTTATTCTTATTAAATTTTTTATCAGCTAGCTCTACCTGCTGCTGTGTGAATATATTATCCTTTGACCAGTTTTCCAATATTTTATTTATGTAGCCAAAATTCAGCTTATTGGTTGAATCAATGCACTTATCATATGCTATTTTTATCATATCAATAGAAAAGCCCATTCTCTCCCAGCTGCTGATATATTCTTTTTGTCTTTTGCTGAGTCTTCCTTCAATACCGAATGCTTTTATAACCTTACTTGCAAATTCCCTTTCTTTTGTCTGCCTGATAATCTGTTCTTCAACATCCTTATAGCTGCATATCCCTTCGGCAAACCAATTTTTTGCCACAGTTTCAATATATGCCATTCTTCCCTTGCCAATGCTTTCACAGTATTCTGCAATCATCAGAATAGAAGCAGCAGAAAAATTATAATACTCATACAGATTAAGTATTGACGCCATTTCTGTAGCATTAATCGTCCTTTTAAAAACTGATTGTATATCATTGAACAATGCTTTCAGCTCATCATTTCCGTCAATCTTTTCAGAAATTTCTCTCGTAGTATATTTCACTCTTGTCTTTGCGTCAACTTTCTTTTCCTGTATCGGTTTGACATTATTCTCAGCAGTCACATCAACAGCATTGTTTTTTTCAATTATCTTTCCGTTTTCCTTTTCAGCTGAAATAACTCCCAGAGATGCCCAGTGTATAACCGCCTCATCAGCTTTTTCAGGGGAAATTCCTGCTTTTTCCGCAAGCTGCTCAGTGGAAATGTTCTGGGTATCACTGCAAAGGATACAAAGCAAAGCCTTAACAAAATCACCGTCACTAAGCAATATATAATTATCCACAACACTGCATGGAACAGAAAAAAATCTTCCCCACTGTTTTATATTAACCGTATAATTCATAAATCCAACCTCTTTAAAATCTGTAAAAGAATTATATCATATAACCTCTGTTTTTTCAAGTGAGAAAATAAAAATCCCGACAGATTACTGACGGGATTTCTGATCATTAACTCAATTTATTTTACCTTCACACTCTTTGTCGCAAATGCACCGTTATATGTTGTTCCGTTTAAGGTTCTGTATGCTCTGACTGTGAAGTAATAAGTCTTGCCTTTTGTAAGACCTGTCTTTGTAAAGCTTGTGGTGCTGTTGTTTACAGTCTTCAAGAGTTTCCAGCCGCTGCTTGCAGTTTTATAATATACCTTGTATCCGCTTGCACCGGTTACCTTGTTCCAATTTACAGCAACTTTCTTTGAGCCTGCTGTAAGCTTAAAGTTTACTGTCGCAGGGTTTGTTGATGTATAAAGCTGTTTCGAGAAAGCACCGTAAACAGTCTTGGAACCGCTCTTTGTATACGGCTTTATAGCAAACTTCTGTGATGTGCCTGAAGGCAGTTTTGAAACAGTATAACTTGTTGATGTGGTTGTTTTTATCTTTGTCCACTTACCACTCTTATACTGATATACATCATATCCTTTAGCTCCGGTTACTTTGCTCCAGGTGAGCTTTATGGAATATGCGGATACTGTTGCTTTTGGTGCAGCCATCTGTAAAATTGCTGTCTCTTTCTTATCTTTAATTGCTCCGCAGGTTGAACATTTCTTGGCTGTATAGCCCTTTGCAAAGTAGGTGGATTTTACGGTGATATTCTTATAACTATGATTTTTTGCATTTGTATATGTATCTTTATAACTGTTACCGCATACTGAACATTTGTGTAATGTATAGCCTTTTGCAATACAAGTCGGCTTTACAACTGTAGCTGTATACTTATGTCCTGTTGCCTTGATTGTTTCTGTGTAGCTATCACCACACAAACAAGTGAAGGTCTTTACTCCTGCTGCTGTACAAGTAGGCTGTTTTGTGACTTTACTTGTATAGGAATGAGTATGTGCAGGTGAATCTAAAAGTTCATAGTCGAAACCATTATCTTTAGCATATTTCTCACCTGCCGTGCCCGAATAGCAATAAATTGTTACTCCGTCAATTTTAGAATATACGCTGTTTTCAAGCTTATATCCTATGGCATATTTTCCTATGCTGCTGACTGAGTCAGGAACTGTAATTTTTTTCAATGAAGTACAGTTCAGGAAAGCATAATCTCCGACTTGTGATATACCGTCTGAAATATCTACGCTTTTTATCTTATCCTTGTTACTCGAAGTATAGAAATTAGACCTTCTTGCAACACCGTAAATATTCTTGTTATTGAAATCCGAACTTAAACTACTGTCATTGAAGCGTGCTGGAATGACAACATCACTGCTGCTTCCTGTATATTGAGTGACATACAATTTGTCACTGCTTTTTGAAATCTCAAAATCTCCAGACACTTCCATATTATCAAATACTATAAAACCTATAGCACTTACCTGATTATTATAATTGCTGTTGGGCAGAACCGCCATTCCCAAAGCCATAGTAAATGCCAGTACGCCGGATATTATTTTTTTTATCATAATTACCTCCATGATTATATGTGGTTAACATTTATACATACTTATTATACCATTTCCGCCCGACATTGTAAAGGTAAAAAAATCACCAATTTTTCCGCAGCAGATTTATGCAATGAAGACATAAACATTTTACTCATTGCAATATGGGCAAGCATTATTTTCTTTTAGAGTTACTTATTTTTCTGATGAACAATCCGTTTTTAAACTCAAATAAGAAAATGACCAGTACAATTATCAGACCGATTATTGAGATAACCTTTCCAAGAGTAAAATACGTCGGTTTAAATTCCATTGTTATAACATTACTGCCCTTTTCAAGAGGAATTGTAATCAACGAATCAACAGATATCTTAACATCTGTTTCTTTTCCGTTTACGGTAATTTTCCAGCCGTCCTGATATGGTATTGTAGTTAAAAGCACATCGCCTTCTGTGGCATCGGAAATAGTTCCTTCAAGATAACTGCCCTCAAATTCCGTAATGTTAAAGCTTTTCTTCTGAAGCTCTGCAACATCTTTTTCAAAGCTTTCAAAATTGAATGAATAGAACAACGGTACTTTCCAGAATGCTTCATTGTCATCATTGGCAATAGTTATTCTTACCCGTACCTTATCTCCCTTTTTGAACTCGCCTAAGTTCATAATTGAATAGTCATCGCCGTTGAAATACTGACCTGCAAAATTCATTTTATCATTCTGGTCAGTATATTCATCTTCATTCAGAACCCAGACATTGCATTCACGCTGATAGCTTGTGGGCAGATACATATATAAATCCGAATCTCTGTTCATTTCCACAAGATAATCAACGTGAGCGTCGCCCTCTGTTTTGTCTGTGGGAACATACATTGTATGACCGTCGCCTGTTGACTGAGTACTGATATTTTTTGAATCAGTGCTGTATAGATTTAATCTTTCAAAATATTCCACATAATCAGTTCTGTCATCTTTCAGCGTATTAAAGAGCATATTCTGATTTTCAAAGGGATTATCTTTGTCCATTTTGATTTTTTCGATAAGCTCATTGCATTTGACTCCCAGTCCCAAAGCATATGGATTTTTATAAAAGCTATAGGTCGAACCGTCTTCTTTAACCTCTTTTACCTTTTCATATCCTTTCGGAATTATGGCAAGAGTATTTTCACTGCTGCTTTCAGGATATCTGTCTAAGAATTCACAGCCGCCGTCATCATCAATTTTATCCATAAGATATTTTATGTCAAAGAATGCGTCAGTAATATATGTTGCACCTGAATATTTCGTTGAATGTCCTGCATAGCCAAAGCCCAGGTCTTTCAGAGTATCCAATGCTTTTGCATTCATGGTTGAGCTTGAATGTGATACACCGTAATATCCTACGCCGATAGGATCGTTTACTGTGCGGTGGAAAGTTGCTTCCATACGGTAAAACGGTGATGTGTCCGTCTTTTTCAGCTGACTGACTGCGTCCTTTGTATTGGACATATACGGTTCATAGGAAGAATATGTGCTGTAGCTCACCTCATTGTCAACCTTGCTCAGCGTATCCATAGTATTGATAACCAGTTCCAGAGAAACGAACATAACAGTTATAATACATAAAACCTTTGACGCTTTATACTTTTTCAGAAAATAAAGTATCACAAAACATAATACCAAAGCAATCGCCGAGAACCATATTCCCTGAATGAAGGCATGGGTATTTCCCATAGCATCTGTTGATGAATCAAAAATCTGGAAGTGTGAGTAATTTTCTCTCTCACACCAGATCAAATATGCAATAAGTCCGAAAAATGAGCCGCCTATTTCTTTGTTTGTAATTCCGTCAAGATGCTGAAATGCTTCGTATGCCATCATAATAAGAATAAATGACAGCAGGAATGAATATCTGAACGGCAGCCAGTTAGGCATCTGAAATCCGTGCCAGACCATATCAATGGGACGAATATACATACATATGAGCAGCAAAGATGCAACTATACCCATACCGACTTTTTTCTTTATATGGATTTCTTTGTTCATAAAGAAAAGCGGAATTAAAATAACTGTAATCGTTCCGCAGTAAATCATTGGCATTCCGTCAACATTTACCGAATCATAGGTCATAGGGAAAAGCTTTGTTAAAACAGATATAAAGTCAAATTGTGTTGCAAGAGAAAAATCCGGTTCGGTAAACTCAAATTTACCAAGTTTCAGAGAGTTATAAACAGGCAGAAGTACTACTGCCGCACACATTATTGCCACAATGCTCCCCAATGCAAATTTAACTATTACCCATATAAATTTCTTGGGTATAATTCTGTCTTCTTTTGTAAAACAATACAGCAGAAAATATATAAATGTAAAAATACCCACCATATAGCCCATATAAAAATGTGCAATAAACAAAAGTGCCAGCGGAACAATATAAATTACCATTTTTCCGTTATCAACAAGTCTTTGTACGCCAAGACAAATCAACGGCAGATATATCAGAGCGTCAAGCCACATAGGATCCAGAAGCTGAACCACCATAAATGACATAAGAGAATAGCAAAGGCTGAAAACAACCAATGAAATATTCTTTGGCTTTGATGTTTTTCTGAGAAACACTGCAAAGGTCAGTGCCGCTGTGCCGATTTTCAATATCTGAACAAGTTCAATAGCACCGCACATCATTGTTCTAGGCAAAAGACAAACGATCAGCATAAACGAGCTTGCAAGATAGTATGCAAAAATACCGAACATTTCTCCCGAAAGATTTCTCGACCAATTATAAAACAAGTCGTTTCCGCCGTGAATATAATCTCTGAATGCCTCATAGTAATAAACATACTGACCGTTAAGGTCAAGCACAAGCACAGAATTATCCCCGTAAGGATGAATTCCGAACAGCGCATAAGAAATATACATCAGAAGTGCAGGCAGAGCAAAAACGAGAAAATAAATTTTCCTGTCCCATACCCATTTTCTGAATTTCTTCAGTCTTGTATTATTTATTTCCGGCTGAATCGCTTTATCCATTGTTTTTATCATCCTTATTTTTTGAAACAATATCTCTTATTATATATCTTGGTCTGCATTTGATTTCTTCGTAAATTTTAGAAACATAGTATCCTATTATCCCCAGACTGAACATTATTATGCTTGACATAAACAGCAAAAGAA
>JBJFBR010000180.1:2322-10261 GCA_051888545.1 Oscillospiraceae bacterium | reverse complement strand
GAAAACAAATTCCAATTTTAATAAAAATTCTATATTATGTGTATCGGTTATTTGTACTTAGAACTTAGAATCAAATTTTAAATTTTCATAGATAATATTAATCTCCACCGCCGCCGGCATAGGATTTAATAAGATTGATAATGTTTTTAACAAAATTGTGTACTGTAATACCGTCTTCGGAGCAGCCGAATTTTTCCAGAGCCTTATCCACAAGGTCATCGTTTGAACATGAAGTAAGGTCTCTTATCATATCAATCATTAATTCTATATATCCGTCAATTGCCTTTTCTTCTTCACCAAAACAGTAATCAGCAAAGCAGTCAAGCATCTTTACACGATAATTCACAACATCAACCAGACCGCTGACGTCATTGTACAATTTCATTCCTGCCACAATTGCTGTTCCATAGCCTGCACCGCAAGCTGCTGTCATTGCCGAAGCTGATGATGCGACTTCTGAAATGGATTTTTCAAGAAGAATATAGTACATGCTCTGACACAGCGAATAAGCGCTGGATATAAATTCATCAGAAAAACCGCTGTCGATAATAGATTCTGAAAGATTCAGGTCAACAGGCTTGGAGTTTCCTCCGCCGTTAAGTCCTCCGGATATTTTGAATACAAAGTGGCTGTAATCTTTCAGGTCAGCAATAATATATCCTGTTCCCTGCCATTCGTTAATTTTAACACGTTTGTCAGGAATAATTACTGTATAACCGGCATTTACGCTGGATTTGATTTCATTATATTCTTCGGAAGTTGTATCTACGCTCTTTATAGCTTCATCAAAGTTTTCAGCATTAATGCAGACGAGATTATCGCCGTCAGCCATTGCCTTATCAAGAATTGATGTTGTACAGATACCTTCCTGCAAAAGCAATTCTTCCCAGATAAAGCCTTCATAGTATGATTCCATATAAGCACTGCTGAACATATACTCGTTTCTTGCATCGGTATCGCCGGTTCTGCTTACACAGTAAACAGTATTGTAGTCGATATCTATCTTGAAATCACCATTTGCAATTTTTGATGTGTAACCAAACATATTCTCTTCGGTTCTTACATCATAAGATGTAACGCCAATCTTTGTATGAGATGAGAATTCCACATTCTTGGCAGCTGCATTTATAAGATTGTTGACATCGCACTGAGCAAAATAGAGATTTCCCGCAAATGAAAGATATGAACCAATTATCTGTTCATCATAATAGTTGGACGCATTTGATTCGTTTACATATTCCTGCGCCTCATTGTAAGCCTTTTTGAGCTGTACATCTGAAATTCCACCCACATCAAGATTAATTGCATAAACACTTCCTGCGGTAAGATCATCTGTAATGGTCTGTGAAGTACCGCCTGTCTTTATGGTCATATACAATGTGTGCTTTGTGCCGAGAAGCATTTCAGAGCCCTTAGCAACTGTTTTTCCGTCAATAGAAAGAACAGGTCTGAAATAATTATATGCTATCTGGCTTGCTGACATTTCAAATACAGTACCGCTGCCTGTATTGCCCTCATATGAGAGTGTTACTCTTTTTCCGTAAAGATCGCTTACTTTATAATTACCAAGAGAAGCTGTTTCACCCCAATCGCCATCAACGCTGATACTTATCATATCTGCCATAGAATTATTGATTGCGTCAAAGTTCTTTGTTTCAGCAACAACCTCATATTGAAACTGCTTAGGAAGAACTGTAAAGCTCTTCTGAATCACTGCTCTTTCATAAGCCTCATCTGTATTATCATAGGACTTTGAAACATCATTTACAAACTTCTTTATATCAGTGTCCTGATATTTTTTGTAGATATTATCCAGTTCATTGATACTTTCCGGATTTCTGTTTTCTTCAAGGGCATATTCCTTTAATTCAGATGCCTTTATTGCAGTATCAAGTGATACCCACAAGCCAAGATCCTTTTTATCTTCGTCTGTAACGCCCACCATACTGTAAGGCACATAAACCTGTACACGGACTTCATCAAACTTAGCTATTTTTTCAGTGCGGTTTATAACTACGGATTTTCCTGAGTTGTTTATCAACTGACAAGCCGACTCAAAATCCTGTGCTGCAAATAAGGATTTTACCTGCTCCTCATTCAGACAAACCGTACTTGATTCATATCGGGCAGGTACTCCCATGTAACGACATAATCCGATAAGCAAGCTTGCCTGATCCATGTCATTTCCACGCTTTAATTCATATGAACCTACCGCACCTCGTCTTGAGTTTAAATATGCTTCATATGATATGTTGTTGGTAACATAAGAATATGCATCAACTACGCTGTCAAAGCTGTCTGCCAAAGTCTTTAACTGATCATTCAGCTTAGTTTCAGGTGTTTCAGCAAGATATTTTTCCATATCCTTGCTTCCCACCTCAGCTTCATAGGCTGAAGCTGCCTGAATAGTGAATATAACTGAATCTGTATATCCCGTTTTATCTGTTCCCTCGGCAGTGAAGCTGTATTCTCCGACCTTATCAGGAGTAAATTCAAATACGCCGTTCTCACCTGTTATTTCGGTACTTGTTGTGTTACAGTAAAGCTTAAAGCTTACAAACGGATATGAATCAGTTGATGAAAGAGTAATCTCAGTTTGCTGATTTACCTTAACGATTTTTTCAGCTGAAACATTTATCTTATGTTTCTCAAGACTGTCATATACATATCTTGAAAATTCTGCTTCGGTGTAATTTCCTGCCTCATCTTCAGCATGAATCAATATAGTTGCGTCACCGACAGATTTTGGAGTAAAGATATAGCAGTTATTTAATTCATCATATTCCAGCTTTTCTTCACCCGCATACAAGCTGAGCGAAACATTTTCGCTGTCATCTGAGTATTCTACTGTAATGCTTACAGGGACTCCGACTTCCCAATATGCAGGAGTAAATGATATGTCTCCGATTATAGGATTTGTAGTATCAAAGGATTTTACCACACTAAAGCTGCACTCTGCCTCAGAAAAATTACCTGCGTCATCATATGCTTTTACCTTGATTGTGTACTCACCAGGCTCGTACTTATCAGGTAAAGCAAGCTTTCCGTCTGTATATTCAACAGGGGTATCATTCAAGAAAGCCTCAACCTTTGTAATTCCCACATTATCTGAAATATTATATGTAATTACAGGAGCTTCATCTTTTGCGTATTTATCTTTGGCGGAAGAAATTGAAACATTCGGTTTCTCTGTGTCAGCTACAGTAATTGTAACAGACTGTTCGTAAGTATTGCCTGAACTGTCTTCAGCCTTAACAGTAAGCTTATGACTTCCGGCTGTAAGGTTGCTCAGAGTGCAGACAAATGATCCGTTATCAACATCAAGTTTTTCACCGTTTACATCTGCATAAACACTCTTTAAGCAATAGTTGTCAGTAACGCTTACAGTCAATACAGCTGTATCGCCCATAGCATAGCTGTTTTTATCCTTAGTGATAGTAATATTCGGTCTTGTGTTATCTATAATCTTAACAACTTTGGATGCTTCGTTTGTATTACCTGCTGTATCTGCTGCAACAGCCTTTATGTTATACTCATAAAGTGCGTCTGTTTTAAAGTAATATCTGTTATTTTCATCAAAAGTTACAAGCTCGTCATTAACATATACCTTTAATTCTTTAACTGCAATGTTATCACTTGCTGTTACAGTCATATATGCATTGCTATTGTTGACAGAATATGATGAACTGCATGAAATATAAATATTAGGCTTGGTAGTATCTTCTTTAATAACTTTGAGATATGCACTGCCTGATCCTACATTTCCTGCATCATCATAAGCTTCTGCTTTAAAGTTAACACTCTTATAGTTATAACTGTTAAGATTAGTATCATCGGATGTATAAACATAAGTACCGTCCTCAGACAGTTCTTTTTCTTCACCGTCCACATAGAATTTTATATTTTTTACTCCGACATTGTCTGCCGCTGTAACTGTTGCGATAATCTTTTCGCCTGCAACAACCTCGGGATTGCTAAGCTTAACACTAACATTTGGTCTGCTTGTATCTGCAACACATTTAACTGTTCTGGTTACAGTATTTTCGTTTCCTCTGTTATCCACAGCAGTTGCAATAAACTCATATTCACCTAACTCTGTAGGCTTAAACTGATATTTACCGTCCTCTGAAAGTTCAATTTCTTTGCCATTAAGCTTTACTGCAAATGATTTAATACCGGTCTGAACATCTTTGGCTGAAGCAGAAACTTCCATACTGTTGCCTAAAACAATCGTTGAATTGCAATTTAAACTAACAGTCGGCTTAACTGTATCTTCTCTGACAGTTACAAATACCGATCTGGTTGAAACAAGGTTTGCATTATCTGTAGCTTTTAATTCAAATTTATAAGAGCCTTCATTTTCCGTAGTAAAAGTATATTCACCGTTTTCATCAATTTCAACCGGATCACCGTTACATGTAAGAACAACTGATTTAAGTCCGGAAATTTCATCTTTGGCAGTAGTCGTAATTTTAACGCTCTGTCCGCAGTAAATATATGATGAAGAGGCAGTAAGTGATATTACCGGAGGAGTATTGTCAAGATTAAATACTCTCTTTTCCTCGCACATATTTCCGAACCAGTCAAAAGCCTGAATAGTTACAAGCTGCTCATTTGTAGAATTGATTACATTGAATGAAGCCTTGTATCCGTCAGTTTCATTTGCTGTAATGATCCTCGTTGTGCTGCCGTATGAATAAAGAATACGATACCAAGAAAGCTGTTCTGTGTCATTGAAAGAAATATTGAAACTGAGTGGACTACCTACCTTTATGTAACTCGGAGTATCTGAAACAGTCATTTTCAAAGAAGTCTGATCTGTAGGATCATCAATTATAGTAAGACTGTCTTGTTTAGCAACCTCTACATTTACTGCTGTTTCTGTTTTCTTTCCGGCAGCAGTAACCACAACTTTTATGGTATATGTTCCCGGCTTTTTGAAAGTATAATATCTTAAAAGTTCATTGCTTTTTTCTATAGAAACATTTGCATCATCAGTAACGCTCCACTCAATATTGGAGATACTGTCATATGTACCCTTTGCATCTATCCATACTGCAACAGGCTTGTTTTCAACAGTATTTTTTACTCCTCCCAGTGAAACCCTGAATCCTTCTGCTGTGATGCTCGGTTTTATACCGTCCTCTGCGTAAATAGTCAAATCATAAAGCACGGGAGTGTTTCCGTCCTGTGACTGAACCATTTCAATATCCGTCTTGATATATCTGCCTTTAAGTCCTGTAAGTACCTGACCATTGGATACTTTAATACGGTCATTAAAATCTTTTCCGTTATCACTTGTACTTAAATAAACATTTATATTTGAATTTCCGATATAATCTGCATTCCATTCAACTAAAGACCATGTACAGTTGTCTTTGCCGCTGTCATATACACGACTGCTCCATTTTCCTTTTTGAACATAACTGTTCTGACCTACAACTGTATCATTCATATTAATGATTGTTCCCTCGCCCAAGCGATTATAATATGTTAATTTAGTATCATAAGCCAGAACTTCATATCCGCTGCTCTGCAGCATATCAATTTTCAAAGGAATTTTGATATTTTCTGTACCGTCAACTTCAATACTCTTGTAATTCCATGAAAGGGTTGCCGAACCATCATCATTGTATTTAATACTATCAGGTGCGTTTTCGGTATCAGTCATATCAAGATATTCTGATTTTGCTATAGTTGTTGTAAATGTTGCATTACGGCAAGCCAGATTATAAACAGTATCAGCAAGAACTTTCATATATCTTGAAAGATCTTCCACCTTAGGAGAGCATTTATAAGAGCCTTTAGTTATTACAGCTATATCCTGCATTGAAAGCTGCGGAGTACCACCAAGCTCAAATGAAAATATTCTTACACCTTTTTCAGCCGCAAGCTTTGCTGTTTCCAATGCCACCTGCTCATCGCTGTAGCTGCTTTCGCCGTCAGCAATCAGGAAGATATATTTATCTCTGCCGCTGCTGTTTTCATCAAACATTGACAAAGCAAGCTTAAGTCCGTTTCCGAAGTTGCTTGAGCCGCTTCCGGCTGTGCAGTTATTGACTGCGTTTATAAGTTCCGGTTTATTGTCTGTAAGATCAAGCTTTATTCTGCCCAGGTCTGAAACGCCGAAACGGTCTTTAGGTCCCATAAAGCCAAGAATTTCAATAGCCGACTGCTTGATAAGACCGAACTGACCGGAAACGCTTCCTGAATTATCCACAAGAAGGATAACATCGCTTCCGCTGCTGTATTCTGTCTTTCCGTAACCCTTAAAAGTATAATCCAGATCAAGACTATCCCCTGCAGGATTCAAAATAGTTTTGCTTTGTTTGCTTGTTACTGCAATTCCGCTTTCCTGATTAAGATTATATGTTTTTTCATAAGCGGAAGCATCGGAAACAGATTTTTCAAGCTTGAGTTCATCATTCTGAACATCAAGTCCCTGATATTCTCCTGATTCAAAGTCTTCCGTTGTAGTATAGTTTACAACCGGTTCAGCCTTAACAGTAATATTTACAGTATCTTCCGCTGTAGTTCCGTTAATAGCTGCATGCATAGTTACAGTATATTCTCCGGGCTTTGAAAATTTCAAAGTCGGCTTTAAAGTGTTTCCTGCTGTAACTGACATTAAATCTTGCTGTGCTGTTTCTGCTGTATAGCTGATTTTTGCATCTTCATAATTGCATGAACAATCTAAAACAACACTGTCATTTTTATATATTGTTTTATCGTCACCGGCATCGCACACCAATTTGTCAGGTAAAATATCCTGATGATTTATGATAAGAGATGTACCGTTTATTTCAATCTGCTTAGCATAAATCTCACCTGAAAAATCAATCTGCTTTGCATTAATTGTTACTGTGCCGTTAGGAGCATAAATAGCACTGTTCATAGATAACTCAGAACCGTTTATGGTAACGTCTCCGCTTTCAGACATAATAACAACTTTTTGATTATCCTTACTGCTCTTTGCAGATTCGATAGTTATATCATTATGTGCAGTAATATTTCCATCTCCTGATATCTCTGTATGCTTGAGCTCAACATCTCCATTTGCATAAAAAGATGATCTATTAAGGTCTATATCCGAACCGCTGATAGATTTAGCAGTATCATAAGTAAAGTTATATTCTGCGCTTGCATTAATCAAATCTGTATAATCACGAGCTTCGCAGCTGCCGTCGCTCAGCTGATTGCCTCTGACATTAAATTCATTACTATCCCCGGTAAATTTTATCTCATCACTTGCATAAATATCACCGCTTATATCTGCTTTCATTTCATTAAGCACAATATTTCCGTCAGATGCATGCAGTGCAAATGAATAATCATCATAGCTGTATTTATTGTTGTCCTGCTCTTTTTCTGCAGCTATTGTTTCAATCGGCAATGCTGTCATAGTGATGATTACTGCCATAGATGCAGCAATCAATCTTGCAGCAATGTGTTTTACATTATATTTAGACATCTTCACGACTCCTTTTTCTTAAACTGCATACAACAGATGCCGCCAATGAAATCAACGAACCAGCTCCGAATAACATTCCCAGTTTTGAGCCTGTATTTGGAGAATTGTCGTTAGAAATATTCTGCGGCTTGTTTTCGGATGATGCTGAACTTGAGCTGCTTTCAGAAGTGCTGCCCTGCGAGCTTGAAATCTGAGAAACATTTATCGAAATCTGTGAAGAGGAGTTTTGTGGGGTACTGTCTGCAGCAGACTCATCTTTAACGCTTGATTCTGCCAGACTGCTTGATTCTGCCGCTGAGGATGAATCTTCACTAACTTCACTTGAAGAATCTTCTATCACTTCGCTGGATGAGCTTTCAACTGCCTCGCTTGAAGAATCTTCTGTCACTTCACTGGAAACATCTTCGTCCTCTTCGCTGTAAAGTCCGTACTTTGTTTCACATTCCATAGTTCTTCCGTCAGAGACCG
>JBJFBR010000180.1:0-2222 GCA_051888545.1 Oscillospiraceae bacterium | reverse complement strand
TCGCTGTAAAGTCCGTACTTTGTTTCACATTCCATAGTTCTTCCGTCAGAGACCGTTGAGCCGCTCCATGTCATAGCTACAGCATTGTCTGTAATGTCAGAACCGTCAACTACATAATCATTTTCTGTGTTGTACAGATTATTCCAATTTGCTGCCTGGAATATATCCGGTTTTTTGTCACCGCTGTTAAGAATTCCATATGCAGTAATATTGTCCTCAGAATCTTTTATGCACCAATTATCAGGTACATCTGTTTCATTCTTTACAGTCTCAGTTGCAAAAATGGTGCCGTCAGCCTGAATCAAATCAGTCTCAGAAGCTGCAAGAGTCGGATCAATAATGATTCGCACTGATAAAAGTACGTCTGAACCTGTATTGTTTTTTGATGAATATTGTACTAAAAGCATGTCCTCTTTAGAGGAGTTGCCTGTAGCAAGTCTTAATTTTTGAGTAACTTCTACTCCGTTAAAATCCTGTACAGAAATAATATGTCCGTCCTCAGTGTTATAAGGTTCTTTTACAACCTTGCCGTCCCCGTAACGATATGCATTTCCATTAATATTAATAGTAGTGTATGAAGAATAAAACTGCGAATATGTTAACGTATCACTTTTAGAGTCACCTGCTTTTTGCAGAGTAAAACTGCCGTATGCAGGTTTTTCGCTGTTATCCTGCACACAAACTGTCAAATAATCATTTTGCAGTTCGCATGCACTGACCTTAGATGGAAAAATAAACACTGCCGCTGCCACAGCATTACAAAAAGCCATGGCTAAAAAAGCTGCCGACAAGCGGTTGATCCTTTTTTTCATTCCCTGATTTCCCCTTTCATTTTAACTGAACATAGTATAGTAGTATTCTAGTAATATATTTTAATGTAAAAAATAATGGCTGTCAAGTCATAACAAATATTTTAAATTACGATTTGTGTAGGTTTACAATAGTCGTATTACCAATAATCAAAAAAGTGGCGAAAAAGCTCAACCCGTGTTAACGTTAAGTTACAACCGAATACACAGCAAAAGTGATCCTGATACGTATATTTTTCTTTTCATTTTATAATTCATTTATTGACTTTTTTGAGATAGATAGTATAATATTACTATATGGGAAGCAAAATGGTAAAAAATTGATATCAAACTGAAATCAAATCATCAAATTCATGTTTAATCTATTGCAAGCTATACCCTGCTCAGCTAAAGAAAATAAATAATATTTAAAACGTTATAAAAATGTAGATTCTTTTTATACTATTTATGACCCTCAATTATCAGATAAAGAAATATCCGAATATTTAGAGTTAAATTAAATAGAATTATTAACTACAATAAAAAACTGTGCTTTGTTTTTTATAGTTTTAATGGTAATATATATAATATTGTATTTTTTCTTTGGCTTACTTAAATAAACATTGTTAATAAATCAGATTTCTTGATTTGAGTAAGGAAAACCAGATTTCAAATTATTATGATGAGGAGAAAATAATATGCATGCATTGATAAGACAAGGAAATGGTGATTACTATGTTTCTTATGTATTCGGGTATTATAGAAATATAACAGCAACAGATGATTATGAAAGATATATTGAAAGCATTCACAATCCATATTGGATTGTATGGAATGAAAATAAAACAAAACTAATAAAACTGTTAGAAATGGAACCTGATACAAAATATATTATTCCACAACTTCTTATTATAGATGCAGATCAAGGTAATTGGATTTTGAATGATGATGGCGAGGGTTGTGTAGATTTCCTTAATAAAGATATAATAGATTCTATTGTATACAATGATTCTAAGCATAATGATATTATTGAAAAATGTAAAAATATTGATATTGGATATACATATGAAGAATATCAAGAAATAAAAACACAGGCAGATATAGACAATTTATATTGGGCCACAGGTCAATTTCATGACGCATGTATTACAGAAGAAGTTAAGCAAAAAGACGGAACTCTTTACCTTAAGTTTGAAGGAACGTGGGGCTGTGAAGTTGAAGTATGGTTCTGGGGAGATCTCGAATATGATACTTCAATTCTGAGAGATAAATATTCAGATCCGTTATGGTATAGTTCTACAGTTCTATTAGAAGATGGTTTTGTTTATTTGACAAATATAGAAAATATGACAGTTGACTTAATTGACCAAGACTCGCATTGTTATTTTAAAGCAAGGCATATGAAATATCATATTATTCCAGACTAATCTTTAA
>JBJFBR010000179.1:5863-10310 GCA_051888545.1 Oscillospiraceae bacterium | reverse complement strand
CCTAAAACTGTAACGCATACTAATTCGCCAAAGGCAACTTCTCCGCATGAAAGCCAGAATGGAAGCTTTGCTACAAATTTCAATTCTGCTCCCACAAAAATTCCATTGATAACTACAGGAAACAGGGAACATACAATCATTCTTGGTATGCTGTCTTGCTTTCTGAACAGGTAAATCAATATTCCTGCAATCAGCGTTGCCGATGTGCCTACAACAGTATCAATAAGTCCCACTGTGCTGAATATGTTTGCTATAAAGCAGCCCAACGTCATGGCTATAATGTAGTCTTTGCTGAAAAAGCATAATAGCATTAAAGCTTCGGAAATCCTGAACTGAATCGGTCCATAAGAAAATCCTGAACATAAAACGGTTACAACAACATATATTGCCGCAACAGCTCCGATGGCTGTAATTCTGCGTACACTTAATTTCTGCATAATAATATCTCCTTGTTTTTATTAGCGAGTGGTTTATCTGGGCTACACTCGTATTAAATTGTATAAATCAGCCTGATGAGAGGAATAAGCTCCTCTCACAAGCGTAAATGTTATTGATTAAGCCTTGCCTACAGAACCGAAGAGTTCCATTTTTTCCTTAACCTTAGCCTTGATAGCTTCAAATCCGGGAGCAAGAAGTTTTCTTGGGTCAAATCCCTTACCCTGCTTGTCCTTGCCTTCTTCAATATATTTTCTTGTAGCGTCTGCAAATACCAACTGGCATTCTGTGTTTACATTAATCTTTGCAACACCAAGTGAAATTGCCTTCTGGATCATATCATCAGGAATACCTGTACCGCCGTGGAGTACCAAAGGCATATCGCCTACTTTTTCCTTAACAGCAGCAAGTGTTTCAAATGAAAGACCAGGCCAGTTTTCAGGATATACACCGTGAATATTTCCGATTCCGGCTGCAAGCATTGTTACGCCTAAGTCAGCGATTGCTTTACATTCATCAGGATCAGCACATTCGCCCATTCCTACAACGCCGTCTTCTTCACCGCCGATTGAACCAACTTCAGCTTCAAGTGAAAGACCGAGAATATTACAAGCGTTAACAAGCTCAGTTGTCTTTGCAATGTTTTCTTCAATAGGATAATGAGAACCGTCAAACATAATTGAAGAGAAACCTGCATTGATGCAAGCCTTTGCACCTTCAAATGAGCCGTGGTCAAGATGAAGAGCTACAGGAACAGTAATATTCTGTTCTTCGATCATGCCCTTAACCATTCCCACGATTGTCTTGTAACCAGCCATATATTTGCCGGCACCTTCAGAAACACCGAGAATTACAGGTGACTGAAGTTCCTGAGCTGTAAGAAGAATTGCCTTAGTCCATTCAAGGTTATTGATGTTGAACTGACCAACAGCATATTTGCCTTCTATTGCTTTATTAAGCATTTCTTTTGCAGATACTAACATAATAGTTACCTCCATATTTAATTGACTTTAAATATTATACTCCATTTCAACAAAAATTGCAAGCATGACGAGATGATTTAACTTTTACGCTAAACTTTCTTAATATTTTGTATATATCCTGAGCTAATTATCATACATTTTTATGATTTTCATAGCTACTTCAATTTTTGGAACACGAGTGTCCATTGCCTGCTTTTCAAGGTACTTATGAGCCTGTTCTTCCGTAAAGTTAAGATACTGCATCAATGCAAATTTAGCACGGTTGATAATTCTTATTTCCTCAAGCTTTTTATGAAGCTTGATGTTTTCGGTCTGCAGTCCCAGCAGCTGTTTTCGTGATGCGCTTACAAATTTAAGATTATGGTAAAATGTACTTTTGCTTATAGGCTTTGGAATAACCATAATTCCGTAATCTTCCACCTGTTCGATCACGTCTTCAGCATTGTCATTTTTTACGATCATTATGCAGCTTGCCATTGTTTCCTTGACGGTAAGTTCGGCAAGATCAAAGCCATATTCATCTGAAAGAGGACAATTTATAAGCACAGCATCAAAGTTCTTCTGAACCACAGCTTTTTTTCCTGCATTGCTGCCTGAAGCGGCAGAAACTTTACATTCCGGAAATGTATCCTTGAGAAGTCGGGTAATGGAAGCTGTTATTTTATCATTTGATGAAACAATCAGAATTTTGTCCATAGATACGCATACCCCTTTATAAGTCTAAAATCAATTTTTTATACTTTTTAAAGGGTGAGGAAGTATTTCTGAGATTCAAAAACTTCCTTGTTTGCGGCTTTTTTATAGTCATTCCAGTCATTGCGTTTCCGGTCTGCGAAATATTTCAGAACTTTTGCCGGAATATATTTCTGAATAAATCCGCTGTTTTCCGCAAGGTCGGCAGCCTGCTTTAAATTAAGGGGCAGGGTGTCGAGATTTGTATCTTCCTTTGCAAAAACGTCATAGTCACAAGGCTCTATAATGGGGAGGTCATTTTCAATTCCGTCCATGCAGGCATAAATAAGAAGACCGATAGTTATGTACGGATTGCAGGCACTGTCTGACGCTCTGAAAATCAAATCGGCGTCATCGTTTTCAGCAAAGTTTGCCTTTATGCACTGAGGATAATTTTTCTGAGTCCAGGAAGTATAAATCGGAGCACGGTTTTTGCCCAGACGGGCATATGAATTGGTTGTGCTGTTGAAAAACAGCGTCATTTCGGCAGCATGGGAAAGAATTCCCGTAATCATTTTCTTTGCCTCAGTCATATTATTGCCTAAAGTTTTTCTGAATATATTTTTCATATTTTTCATACAGGTGATATGAATTTCAAGTCCGTTTCCGCTTTTGCCATAGAGCGGTTTAGGCATAAAAGTAGCATACATTCCGTTGCGTGAGGCTACGGTTTTTACCACATTTTTAAATGTCATAAGGTTATCCGCTGCATTAAGAGGACTTGAACACTGAAAATCAATTTCATTCTGTCCCGGTCCGCTTTCATGTCTTGAACTTTCGGGGTAAATATCCATTTTTTCAAGGGTCAGGCAGATATCACGTCTGAGATTTTCGCCCCTGTCGGCAGGAGATGCGTCGCAGTAGCCTGCAAAGTCATGAGGCGTTTTTGTAGGCATATTGTTTTCATCAGCCTCAAAAACATAGAACTCGCATGATGTTCCTATCATAAAATTATAGTTCTTGGAACGTGCATATGCAACCGCATCAGCCAGGAACTGTCTGCTGTCACATTCAAAAGGCGTACCGTCGCTTTTCTTTATGTTACAGAAAAATCTGATAACTCTTCTTTGCTGCGGTCTCCAGGGAAGCAGGGCAAGTGTGCTTAAATCAGGGAACAGTATAAGCTGTTCATCGGTTATACCTTCAAATCCCATTACTTTCGAGCTGTCAATAGGAAATCCTTCACGGAAAATCTGTGAAAGCTTCTGGGATAAAACAGTTATAACTTTCAGCTGTCCGTAAATATCACAGAATATGAGTTTAATAAATTTTACATCATTTTCTTCTGCAAACTGCAGAACTTCTTCTTCGGTATATTTCATAAACACACAGTCCTTTCGCATGCATTATATATATTGATTATAGCATATCCACCGGGCAGTGTAAAGTGATTTTTTTCAATGGGCTTATGGAAATTTAATGGTACAAAATGTTAACTTAAAGTTAACAATATGGAATATTGTTAAAATCATATTACCTTCTTGTAATGATTTTGTTAGTTTTGTTATTGACAAAACCAAATTATTAATGTAATATTAAATTACCATATGATTTATGGAGAAATGTAAGGAGTGAAATTTTATGAAAATCAAAAAAATTCTTGCTTTTGCAGCAGCTGCTGCATTGACAGTAGGCTGTCTTACAGGCTGCGGCGGAAAGTCAGAAAAGGCTGACAGCAATGAAATCGTTCTCGGAGGAAGCGGACCTCTTACAGGACCTAATGCTCAGTACGGCAACGCTGTTAAGAATGCTGCTGAACTTGCTGTAAAGGAAATCAATGACAAGGGCGGAGTTAACGGACAGACTCTCAAGCTCGTTTTTGAAGATGACGAGGCAGACTCAGGCGACAAGGCAGTTAATGCTTACAATTCACTTAAAGATAAAGGAATGCAGATTCTTCTGGGCGATGTAACAACAGGCTCAACTCTTGCTGTTATCGAAAAATCAAAACAGGATAACATTTTCCAGCTTACACCTTCTGCATCTGCACAGGATGTTATCAAGAATGATAACTGCTTCCAGGTATGCTTTACAGACCCTAACCAGGGTAAAAGCTCAGCAGACTATATTGCTGAAAAAAAGATTGCTACAAAGATTGCTGTAATTTATGACAGTTCAAATCCATATTCAACAGGTATTTTCAATACATTCAAGACTGAGGCTGAAGCAAAAGGACTTGAAATTGTAACTGCTCAGTCATTTACAAGCGACAGTAAGACAGACTTCTCTGCACAGATCGGTGCTGCAAAGTCAGCAGGTGCTGAACTTGTGTTCCTTCCGATTTATTATCAGGAAGC